>CAIYXO010000774.1 GCA_903930165.1 uncultured Verrucomicrobiota bacterium
AGATCGAGTACCAGGCCGGGTTGCTCCTCTACCGGGTGAAGCTCGGCCAGCCGCGGTCGGAGGCGTTGGCGCGGGTCTTCGAGGAGCCGCGCAACCAACAGCTGGTCCAGCGGGTCGAAGGGCTCCTGCTGGCCGACCAGTCGAAGAAGGAACTTTACGCCCAGAAGGAAGAGCTCTTCTTCGCGATCGAGGAGAAGTCGCACGAAGCCGACCTCACGGAAAAAGGGCGCGCCTACATGTCGCCCTCGGATCCCGATGGGTTCGTGATGCCGGACCTGCCGACGCTCTACCATCAGATCGACACCGGTGCCGAAGCGGATCCGCGGAAGCGGATGGAGGCCAAGGCCAAGATCCAGGCCGAATTCGAGGAGCGGGCTTCCACGATCCACGCCATCTCGCAGCTGCTCCGTGCCTATTGCCTGTATCAGAAGGACGTCCAGTACGTGGTGCAGGACAACAAGGTCATCATCGTCGACGAACACACGGGCCGCCTGATGACCGGCCGTCGCTGGTCCGAAGGTCTCCACCAGGCCGTGGAGGCCAAGGAAGGCGTCCAGATCGAGCGCGAGACCCAGACCCTCGCCACGATCACGATCCAGAACTACTTCCGTCTCTACACCAAGCTGGCCGGCATGACCGGTACCGCGGAGACCGAGGCCCAGGAGTTCTTCGACATCTACAAGCTCGGCGTCCTCACCATCCCGACGAACCGGCCCAACATCCGCAAGGACTCCAACGACACCGTCTACAAGACCCGTCGCGAGAAGTTCAACGCGGTGGTCCAGGAGATCCGCAAGCTGCACGCCGAGGGTCGACCGATCCTCGTCGGCACCATCTCCGTCGAGAGCAGCGAGGCGCTCAGCCGCCAGCTGAAGAAGGAAGGCATCGTCCACGCGGTGCTCAACGCGAAGTACCACGAGCAGGAGGCCGAGATCGTGACGCGGGCGGGCCAGAAGGGCGCCGTCACCATCGCCACGAACATGGCCGGCCGCGGCACCGACATCAAACTCGGCCCGGGGGTCTCCGAGATCGGCGGCCTCCACGTGCTGGGCACCGAGCGTCACGAGTCGCGGCGCATCGACCGCCAGCTCCGCGGCCGCTGTTCCCGCCAGGGCGACCCCGGTTCCTCCCACTTCTTCATCTCGCTCGAGGACGACCTCATGCGTCTCTTCGGTTCGGAGCGCATCACCAAGGTCATGGAACGGATGGGCCTCGAGGAGGGCCAGGAGCTGGAGCACCCGCTGCTCAACCGCTCGATCGAGACCGCCCAGAAGCGGGTCGAAGGCCACCACTACCAGCAGCGCAAGCGCACGCTCGAGTACGACGACGTGATGAACAAGCAGCGCGAGGTCGTGTACGGCTTCCGCAACGAGATCATCCATTCCGACGACGTCCGCGACCGGCTCATGGACATCATGGAGGAGGTCGTCCTCCAGAAGGTCGAACAGTTCACGCGCCGGGATGCCGATGTGGCCGAGTGGAACGTCCGCGGCCTGGCCGACTGGATCAACCTGAACTTCCCGCTCGGCATGCCCGAGGAGGAGATCGTGAAGGCGGCCCGCGACGGCAAGTCGTTGCCGGTGGCCGGTTCCCTCTTCGACGGGTTGAGCGAGGCGCAGTTCTCCGCGCTGAACTTCCTCTCACGTTCGGTCCGGGAGGCCTACGAGCTGAAGATCAGCTTCGAGAAGGCCGACGCCTTGGCCAACATCGAGCGCTACACCATCCTCGATGCGATCGACCGCCTCTGGCAGGAGCATCTCTACGGGATGGATTCCCTCCGCAACTCGATCGGCCTCCGGGCCTACGGCCAGCGGGATCCGCTGATCGAGTACAAGGCCGAAGCCTTCAAGCTCTTCGACGAGCTGATGGTCAACATCAAGACGGAGATCTGTCACAACATCTTCCGAAGTGCTTCGAGCCTGATGGCCTTCGAGCAGTTCCTGCACAACCTCCCGCAGGCGACCGTCCACCAGAGTGCGGCTCCGTTCCAGGATCCCGCCCAAGGCGGGGGTGCCGACCTGGTCAGCGAGGCCAACGAGGTGCTGACCAAGGCCCGTCCGGCACGGGCCACTCCGCGGGTGGGGCGCAACGATCCCTGTCCGTGCGGCAGCGGTAAGAAGTACAAGAAGTGCTGCGGGCAATGAGCCCGGTGGCGTTCGGTGCCTGAAAGGGTGGGTCGCATCGGCGGATCGATGCGATCCCCTTGGCGGCTGCGACGTGGATGGCCGAAGCTTCAGCCGGTTGCCCCGGTCATTGGATTCCGACCTTGAAGTAGCACTTCCAGTCGCCGATGTCGCCGCCGCCGGCCCCGATCAGGACACGGCGCCCGGCAAACCACTCGGCGTGTCCGTCCTCGAAGAGGAAGTTGCCGCCTTCCGGCGCGTTGCGCGCGATCCGATGCACGGTGGTCGGGACCGGCTTCCCGTTGAAGGTGGTCATCCAGTTCAGGCGTCCGTCCAACACGTTGGTCGCCGTCGCCGGCCCGAATCCTTGCAGGCGGTCGATCAGGACCGGCGCCCCGCTGAATTCCCCGCCCGGACGCTGACGGTAGAACCAGTCCGACGTGCCGAAGCTCCGCGCGAAGCTGTCCACCGAGCCCGCCCGACGTCCCGGCAGGTAGAAGTATCCCGTCAGGATCGGCGACGTCTCCGGACCGGTCGTTCCGAACCGGTCGGAGTCCACCGAGCGATGCCAGTCGTCGGTCGGACAGAACAGGATGTGGTTCGCGTTCTTCTTCTCGCCCCGCGCGTTCGGCTTGGTCGAACGCGTGAGGTAGTCGGTCCAGAACTTCATCATGTTGGTCCCCATCCAACTCAGGTGGAACCCGTCGCTGTTGTCCGGAAACAGGTCCCGGTTGTCGGAGGTGTACAAGGCCAGCGCCACGCCCCACTGGCGCTCGTTGCTCATGCACTGCGTGCGGACCGCCTGGCGCTTCGCCTTCGACAGCGCCGGCAGGATCATGCCGGCGAGGATGGCGATGATGGCGATCACCACGAGGAGTTCGATCAGCGTGAAGCCGGAGCGGCGTGCGTTCATGGAAGCTGGAATTCGGGGCGCTTCGGATTCGGTACGCCTCCGCTGAAGGAAGGTCAATGACGCCGCCACCAACCGGTGAGTTTCCAGTCTCCGGCCAACTTCCCGTTGCACCGTTGTCGCTCCTGCGGAACATCCGTCCATCCCCATGATCCTGGACTCCAAACCCGGCCGCCCCGCGGCCGCCATCCTGCGTCTTCTCGCCGCAGGATGGCTCGCGGCGTGTCCGGTGGTGGCTGCGGTGCGCCCCCAGTCGGAGGCGGAAGCCCGGCTCCATTGGGCCTTTCTTCCGTTGGGAAACCCTTCCGTTCCGTCGGACTCCGCGACTCCGGCGGCCGACGGAGGGCCGGTGGACGCCTTCCTCCGGCGAAGCCTGGCGGCGAAGGGCCTCGAGCCGTCGCCTTCCGCGCCGGCTGCGGTGGTGCTTCGCCGGCTTCACTACGCCCTGATCGGATTGCCGCCTTCCGATGCGGACCATGCCCGGTTCGCAGAGGCGTGGAACCGCTCGGCGGAAATGGCCGTGGAAGGCGAGATCGACCGTCTGCTGGCGGATCCCCGCTACGGTGAGCGATGGGGTCGCCATTGGCTCGACGTCGCGCGCTACGCCGACACCAAGGATCTCGTCCTCCAGTACGGCACGGACGCCATCCGTCCGTTCGCCTACACCTACCGCGACTACGTCGTCCGCGCCTTCAACGAGGACCTGCCCTTCGACGCCTTCATCCGGGACCAGTTGGCGGCCGATCTCGAATCCCCGCAGGTGCCGTCGTGGCGGCTCGCGGCGATGGGTTTCCTCACGCTGGGCCGCCTCTTCGACAACAACGTGCACGACCAGATCGACGACCAGATCGACACGGTCACCCGGGGCTTCCTCGGACTCACGGTCTCCTGCGCCCGCTGCCACGACCACAAGTACGACGCGGTCCCCCAGGCGGACTACTACGGCCTCTACGGCGTCTTCGCCTCCTCGGAACGCCCCGCGCCGCCGCCGCTCATCGAGGATCCCGCCTCGGTTCCCGGCGGACCCGAGTTCGAGCAGCGGATGGAGAAGGCGCGCAAGGAACTCGAGGACCATGTCGACGCCGAGTTCGTCCGTCTCTCGGGCATCCTCCGGGGCCGCATCGGCGAGTATCTCGTGCGCGCGGTCACCACGCCGCCAGACCTCACCGAAACCGCGCAGTTCGGGCTCTCTCTGACCCCCGAGGACTTCCGGCCGACGTTGATGCTCCGAACCCGTCGCTTTGTTGCGCGCCGTGCGGTGGAGACCGACCACGTCTTCGGACCTTGGGCGCGGCTGATGGCGCTGCCGGAAGCCGTGTTCCCGATCGCCGCCGCCGACCTGCGTCCGCGCCTGGGAAACGACCTCGGCTGGAATCCGCTCGTCGTCGGCTTCCTCGTCGGACGCGGCGTGACGAACCGCGCCGATGTCGCTCGGGCGTACGGCGAACTGCTCGTCCGCGAATGGACGGCTTCGCAAGCCACGAACGCCTCGCCCTCGACGGCGGATTCCCGTGAGTTGGTGGAGATCGTCACCGGGAAGGACAGCCCCGTCGGGTTCGCCCGTCGGGACACGCCCGACCACATGTCGCGGCCCGAGAAGGACCGTTGGGGCGGCCTGGTCCAGAACCTCGACAAGATCGCCGCCCACGCGACGAACCGTCCTCCGGCGCGCGCCATGGTGCTCCGCGACCTGCCCGAGCCGATCCAGCCCAGGATCTTCGTCCGCGGCAGCCCTGCACGTCCGGGCGATCCGGTTCAGCGTGCCTTCCTGCGTGTGCTGACGGGCGGCGAGGTGCGGCCATTCGGCGCCGGCAGCGGCCGCCTCGGGCTCGCCGCCGCCATCGCCAGCCCGACCAATCCCCTCACCGCACGGGTCTTCGTCAACCGCGTCTGGATGGAACACTTCGGCGAACCGCTCGTGGCGACCCCCGCGGACTTCGGCGCACGCAGCGAACCACCCACCCATCCCGAGCTGCTCGACTGGCTCGCCGCGGACTTCATCCGGTCGGGCTGGAGCGTGAAGCATCTCCATCGTGTGCTGCTGCGCAGCGCGGCCTTCCGGCAGTCGGGCGAAGACGCGGCGTCGCCGTCGCATCGGCTCGCCCGCTCCGTGGATCCGGAGAACCGTCTGCTCTGGCATCATCCGCGCCGTCGCCTCGACCTCGAAGCGATGCGCGACACCCTGCTCCACGTCTCCGGCCGTCTCGATCCCGCACGCGGTGGACGTCCCGTGGATGTCGCATCCGATCCCGCCAACCGGCGACGCACCGTGTACGGGCTGGTGGACCGCCAGAATCTCCCGGGCCTGTTCCGTTCCTTCGACTTCGCCGTACCGGATCAATGCGTCGAAAGGCGTCCCCGCACCACCGTGCCCCAGCAGGCGCTGTTCCTGATGAACTCGTCCTTCGTCCACGAACAGGTCCACGCCCTCGCGTCGCTCCCCTCGGTCGCCGGGGAACGGGATCCTGTCCGCCGGGTCGAGGCCGTCTTCCGCCGCGTGCTCGGTCGGCCCCCGTCCGGTTCCGAATCCGCCGCGGCGCTGCGGTTCCTCGGCGTGACCGACACCGGCCAGGTCGACGACTCCCGGTGGGAGCCGTTGATCCAGGCGGTGCTCGCCACCAACGAACTGGTTTTCCTGGATTGAACGTGGACCTTTTCCCCATGAGCGAGGTGATCCACAGGACCCGGACGGAAATGGATGCGGCGTTGGATTCCCTTCGTGCGTCCCCGCGCGACGCCGGCACCGTGGCCTTGATCGTCGCCCGTCCGGGCGTGGATGAACGGCAGCCGGTCGAAGCCGTGGAGCTGGCGCCGAACCGCCCGCTTCCGGGGGACCGCTGGGCCGCCAAGCCTTCCGCCGGAGCGGAGCCGCCGAAGCGCCAGCTCACCGTGATGAACGTCCGCGTGACCGGGTTGGTCGCGGGTCCGCGCGAACGTTGGCCGCTGACCGGCGACAATCTCCTGGTCGACTTCGACCTCTCCGAGGACCGCCTTCCTGCCGGCACCCGGCTTCGGGTCGGGACGGCCGTGCTCGAGATCAGCCCCGAGCGCCACGCGGGCTGTTCCAAGTTCGCCGCCCGGTTCGGCAAGGAGGCTCTCGCCTTCGTGAACTCGACCGAAGGAAGGCGCCTGCGCCTGCGCGGCCTGCTGGCCCATGTGGTCGAGGCGGGCACGGTGCGCGTGGGCGACCCGATCGGACTCGCCTGACCCCATGAACCCGGGACCTCCGCTTCCACAACGTTGCCTCACCCGCCGCGAACTTCTCCGCGGAATGGGCACGGGACTCGGGGTGCTCGGCTTCTACGGAGTGCTCGGCGCCTCACGTCTGCTGGGCGACGCGTCCACGTCGACCGCTTCCACCACGTCGCCGCTCGCGGCCCGGCCTCCCCATTTCCGTCCGCGGGCCCGGCGCATCATCCACATCTACCTGAACGGAGGCCCGTCCCAGGTCGACACCTTCGACCCCAAGCCCGCCCTCGCGAAGTGGGCCGGGAAGATCCTCCCCGGTGGCAACCTCACCACCGAACGCCCGCTCGGTGCCGCACTGCCGTCGCCGTTCGCCTTCGGTCGCCATGGCGGGAGCGGCCTCGAGATCAGCGAGATCTTTCCCCACACCGCGCGTCACGCCGACGACCTCTGCGTCGTCCGCTCGATGCACGCCAACACGCCGAACCACGAACAGTCCATGCGCCTCATGAACTGCGGCGACGAACGGCTGTCCCGCCCCAGCTACGGCGCGTGGCTCACCTACGGCCTCGGCACCGAGAACGAGAACCTCCCCGGCTTCATCGCCCTCTGTCCCGGACTCCCGGTCTCGGATGTCTCCAACTGGCGCTCCGCCTTCCTGCCCGGCATCTACCAGGGCACGCACATCGACACGCGGAAGACCAAGCCCGAGGAACTCGTCGAGAACATCCGCAACGCCCGGCTCGGTCCTTCCGAGCAGCGTCGCCAGCTCGACCTGCTCGCGGAACTCAACGCCGAGCACCGGCGCCTGCGCGGCGACGATCCCCAGCTCGAGGCCCGCATCCAGTCCTTCGAGCTCGCATTCCGCATGCAGATGCAGGCGACGGACGCCTTCGACGTCTCCCGCGAGCCCGAGTCCGTCCGCGCTATGTACGGCAACTCCGTGCAGTCCCGTCAGCTGCTCATCGCCCGACGGCTGGTCGAACGCGGCGTTCGTGTGGTGCAGTGCTACCACGGCGACGTCCAGCCTTGGGACAGCCATGACATGATCGCCGACGCCCACCGGAACCTGGCCCGCGAGGTCGACCAGGGCATCGGGGCGCTGTTGACCGACTTGAAGCGGCTGGGGTTGCTCGAGGATACGTTGGTCGTCTGCGGCGGTGAGTTCGGCCGGACGCCCGCGGTCGAGATGCCGGCCCCGGGCACGCCGGGCAACGGCAAGGGCCGGGACCACAACCACCATGGCTTCAGCGTCTGGCTGGCCGGCGGCGGCGTGAAGGGCGGGCAGGCCTACGGAGCCACCGACGAGTTCGGCTTCCGCGCCGTGGAGAAGCCGGTCCATGTCCACGACCTCCACGCCACGATGCTCCACCTGATGGGCTTCGACCACGAACGCCTCACCTACCGCTACGCCGGCCGCGACTTCCGCCTCACCGACGTCGCGGGCGAAGTCGTCCACGGATTGCTGGCCTGAATCCCTGCGGCCACCCGACGTGGATCCGCAGATGTCGCAGAGGAACGCAGATGGAGACGGGTTCTGGCGTGGGCGAATGGAACCGGCGGTTTTCTGCAGGCGGGGGCCCGTACCGGGTGCGGACCTGACCCGCGGTCTGAGTCTGCCGTCGGTCCCGTGTCCGTTTCTTCATCGGCGTGAATCGGCGTCATCTGCGGATGGATCCCCTTTCGTGGACTGGTTCGAGGGCACCGGTTGCTTGGTGGACGCCATGAAGGTATTTCTGCGGCGTCCTTCGCGGGGTTTCCCGTCCCGGAACCGTCCGGGGCGACGTCCCCGGGCCCATGACCTCCGATTCCGACGCCATCCCAACACCCGCGCCGCCCGCGGTCCGGCCCCATCTCCTGGGCCTGACCCGCGAGCAGTTGACCGCCTGGGCTGTCGAACGCGGCTTCGCCCGGCTCCACGCCCAGACGCTGTGGCATGAGATCTACCAGAAGGGCCGAACCACCTTCACGCCGCGGGACCGCATGCCGCCGCGCTTCCTGCAACGCGTCGACGAAGAGCTGGCGCAGGACCGTCCGACGGTCGCCAAGGAGACGCATTCCTCGGACGGCTTCACCCGGAAGTACCTGCTCGCCCTCGCCGACGGCCGTCTCGTGGAGACGGTTCTGATGCGCTACCACGGGCGCACCACCGCCTGCGTCAGCTCGCAGGTCGGATGCGCCATGGGGTGCACGTTCTGTGCGACGGGGCAGATGGGCTACCTTCGTCATCTGACCGCCGCGGAGATCGTGGCGCAGGCGCTGCACGTGGATGCCGTGTTGCGCGAGACGGCGCCGTCCGCCGAAGGGGAATCCGTGCCGGCACTGGCGAAGCCGGGGCATTCGTCCGCCTACCACCGCCATGAGCGGCTCCGGAACATCGTGTTCATGGGCATGGGCGAGCCCCTGCACAACTACGACGCGGTGATGCAGGCCGTGGACATCCTCCGCGAGCCCTCCGGCCTTTCGATGGCCGGCGAACGGCTCACGGTTTCCACGGTCGGCGTCGTTCCCGGGATCCGGCGCCTCGCCCGCGAGCGGCGTCCGGTGAGCCTGGCCGTGTCCCTCCACGGTGCCACGCAGGAGGAACGCGCCACGCTCGTGCCCGCGGCGCGTCGCTGGCCATTGGACGAGCTGATGGACGCCTGCCGGGAGTACACGGCGATGACCGGCCGCCGGATCTTCTTCGAGTGGACGCTCATCGACGGACGGAACGACCGCGAGTCGGATGCCCGGGCCGTGGCCGCGTTGCTCCGCGGGATCCCGGCCCAGGTGAATCTCATCCCGCTCAACCCCACCGGCGGCTACGACGGCCAACCCGGCAGCGCCACCGGGGCCCGGCGGTTCCAGGACACGCTGAAGGCCGCCGGAATCCCCAGCACCGTCCGTCAACGCCGTGGCATCGACATCGCCGCCGGCTGCGGCCAACTCGCCGTCGGTTGAGCCGCCGGCAGCTCGGAGCAGGGAGCGCCGAGCAGAGAGCGGAGAGTTGAGAGCGCGGAGCCGCGCCCTCACCCCTTCAACCTTTCAACCGGTCACCTCTTCAACCCCTCCCCACCGCCGCCTGCGCCCGGCACGGGCGGAGGCGTGGGCCCTGCGGCCCCTCCGTCGCCGGCTGCCGCAGGCGCGACAGCCTCCTTCCGCGGCGCACGGACCTCGAAGGACCGAAGCAATCCTCCGCTGGCGAAGGCCTTCCAGCCGGAGGCGAGCCAACGGAGCAGGCCGGAGGCGAGCCACAGGGCCCACAGCAGCATCAGGAAGCGGTACCACCAGATGGACACCGAGACCGCGGAACATTCCGGCAGGAGGTTTCCGCTGCGCGGTTGGAACCATTCGAGGTGCGTCCCGTACGAGCCGTTGCCGCGGAGGAACATCTTCGGGCTTCCGAGCAGGCCTTCGCCGACCACCACGACCAGGATGACCAGCACCGCCACGGTCAGTCCGACCAGCAGCACCTGCAGCGCGTTGTAGGCGAGGGTCGGCAGCGACTGGAACGACGGGCCGGATCGCCAGCGCAGCAGGAAGAACCACCCCACCACGGCCGCGCCCGCCGCCAGGTGCGTCTGGGTGAGTCCGATCACCAGCAGCATCCATTCGGCGGTGCGGAGCGGCGACTTCGGCACCCGTCCCAGCGCCGCGGCCGCCATCAGCGAAGTGAGCAGGATGCCCCAGAACCTCACGGCCGGTCCGCGCCTCGGGCCGTCGGTCCAGAGGATCCAACGGTCGGCCCCGAGGTCGAGGCGGGTCAGGACGTTCGCGCTTTCCGCGGGAAGCCGGACCACCGGTGCGTGGGCACGGAAGGTGAGCGCCTGGGCTTCCCGCCAGGAGACGCCGAGGGCTTGGATGCCCGGATGCAGCGGGATGATGAGTCGGCCGGCGTCTCGGCGGACCGGGATCTCACGGCCGTCCTGGGTCAGGCGGGTGATCTCCGCGGCGGCGGGAAGCTCGAGGAGGAAATCCTCGCCGAGGCTCGATCGCACGCCGAGTTCCAGCTCCGAGGTGCGCTGGCGTTGGCCCAGGGAGGCGGAGTGCTGCACGCGGTGGATCGTCACCGTGTTCCCCGGGATCGCCTCCGGACGTTGGAGCGAGAGGGTGACCGATTCGCCCGGCCACGGCTGCCAAACCGGGATCAGTTCGGCGTTTCCGGCTTCGAACACGGGAGGAAGCCCGGCCAACGCGATGTTCCACACCGGCGAGGCGACGAGTCTCCAGCGTTCGACCCAGGTGTCGGCGGCGCGGCTTGAGAGCGGAAGGATGTTGGTGATCGCCAGGCTGCTTTCCCAGGCGACGACCGTGTCCTGCGCCCCGAGCCGGACCTCGACGAAGCCATCCAAGGCGGTCCGCCCGGCGGTGAGGACGTTCTCGCCGGGGAGGAGCGGGATGCGGAGGGACACCGCCCGGCCGGCCTTGGAAAGCCG
Organism: uncultured Verrucomicrobiota bacterium; assembly: GCA_903930165.1. Classification (GTDB taxonomy): domain Bacteria; phylum Verrucomicrobiota; class Verrucomicrobiia; order Limisphaerales; family UBA9464; genus SXXZ01. The sequence continues at coordinate 10,635 of CAIYXO010000774.1, forward strand.
CCGGACCTCGGTCCGGACCTGCCATTGCAGGCCGATCTCGAGCGTGCGGTCGACCTGCACCACGGCGTCCAGGTTCTGCTGTTCGTACCGGGCCTGTTCGCCGGTGGACTTCCGTTCCGGGGCGAGGAAGACCTGCGGCTCGGGAACGCCGTCGGGACGGACGCCCGCCTGGGTCCATCCCGGGGCCTCGATGCGGACGTGGCGCGGACGCAGCCTGTAGGTCCATTGCCATTCGCCGATGCCGGCGAGGGATCCTTCGACGCGGACCTGGTGGACACCCGGCGTCAGCACCACCCACAGGTAGCCGTCGTCACGGCGCAAGGCGGTGGAGGATTGACCGTCCACGTTCACGGAGACCGGCGACCAGGTCGGGAGGCGTCCCGGCAGGGGCACCGCCGTGGCGACGGCCGCGTGGATCTCGGCTTCCATCTTCACCCGGCGGTCGGCGATGCGCAGGACCACGGACGGGATGCTGGCGGCGTTGGGGAAGGCGTCCGACGGCTGGCTCATCCGGTCGCGCAGCGTGCGGAGCATCGGCTCGTCGGGAAAGGCGCCCGCGGTTCCGTGCGGCGCGACGTTGGTCTCCGCCGCCTCCATACGTGGGGAACCGATGGCGACCCACGCCAGCATCGTGGCCAGCGCCGCACGGGCTGCCGGGCTGGACGAGGGAGGGGCCGAAGGAGTGTGGGTGGAGCGGCGTCGTCCGCGTACCAGCACGGTGGCGATGGCGATCAGCAGGGCGATGCGAAGGACCGTGAGCAGGCGTTCGAGGCCGAGCGGGATGAGCACGGGGCGGACCTTCTGTCCGGCGGCGACCGGGCCGCGCCATCCGAACCGGACCGCGCGCCATTCCCATTCCGGGATGCCGGGCCCCGTTTGGATCCGGGCCTTGGAGTCGTATTGGAGATTCATCGACTGGAGCCGGTTGGCCTGGAAGTCCTCCGCTGCGGCATTCGACGCGGGCGGCGGGGCTGCACCTTCCTTCGCGACCCCGTAGCGCATCATCAATTCCTTCGTCGGGCGCTGCGATGTCACCTGGATCTGCTGGCCCATCTCCACGAGCGGCGTTCGGAACTGGAAACCCTGGTCGACCTCGAGCTGCGGATACAGAGCCAGCTCCGCCTGGCGTGCGAGGAACGGGAGCAGGGCGAAGAGCAGCGCGCCGAAGGCGAGCGCGAAGCCGGCCTGTGAGAACCGGCGGGCGCGGCCCTCGCCGAGGACGTCCATGAGCGCCATGGGGACGAGCAGGACGAGCCAGAGGTACTTCGGTGCGCGGGGTTCGTGGTAGGCGATGCCGAAGGCGAGGAAGGCGAGCAGCGCGGCCCTCCATCCGCGCAGCCGGTGGACCGCAAGCGCGAACACCAGCAGCAGGAAAAGGTCGAGCAGCGTCCATGCGGTGAGCCAGTCGCCCTGGACCCAGTCGGCGCCGAAGAGCGCGAACAGGCGCCAGCCGGGCGGCAGGTGCAGCGTGACGTCCACCGACTCCGCGTCCGCCTTCCAGCCGCTGGCCGACAGCCGTTCCGGCGGCCCCATGCGCCCGCTGGCCTTGATGTCCAACTCGCGGGAACGCAGCTCCACGCCCGGGGTGCGGTCCACGGGGTTGTAGGTGACCAGCAGTCCCTGTCCGCCGGATTCCACGGAACCCAGCTCCTGGCCCTCGGCCGCGTCGAGGCGCCAGACCTGCTGCATCTTCCCGGTGAGCTGGTCGCGGAAGGTCAGTCCGCGGCCGTCCTCGTCGAGCCACAGCTCGCGGACGACCGCGAGTCCTGCCGGCTTCTGGTCGCCCATGCCGCGGAGGCGTTCGCCGAGCTGGAGCGGGTTGCCGAGGTCCCAACGGTACACCGGCAGCTGGCGCCAACGGTCGGGGAAGGCGATCTGCGAGACATCCACCGACGGGGCGCCGACCAGCTCGAGCACGCGGAAGTCGGGCTTCGAGCGGAAGGCGACGAACTGTTCCGACGCGCCGGAGGGCTTCTCGGCGAACCGCAGCGTCTTGGGGTTGTCGAGGCGGAAGGCGTGGGCCAGGAGGATCCACTTTCCCGGCCGCGCCTGGACCTTGAAGCGCCCCGCGGCGTCGACCGCCACGGGCAGCGGTCCCTCGACCGAGGCCAGCTTCCAACCTTCCGGCAGCAGGACGCCGAGATCCTCCTCGCGGCTCCTTCCGGAGACGGTCAGCTCAATCTCCTGCTGCCACCACATCGGGATGCCGTCCTCGAGCGACGCGGCGAGCTTGAGGGAGAGGAAGTCCTTCTCGCGGGCCTCCGTGCCGGCCTCGCGCCGGAACCACAGCAGCCCCTCGGGATCCCACGCGGGCGTCTCCACCGGTTGTCCGGAAAGGTTCAGCGCCAGCAAACCCACGCTCTGTGGCACGCGGAGGTTCTGGGGCAGGGCGGTCCAGCCGAACCGTCCGGTGAGCCGATGCGTTCCCGCCTCGATCCGGACTGCCGGCGCACCCTGGTGTTCCACGACCGGCAACGCCTTGCCCTCGGCCGCCACGCCCTGCGGCCACATCTCGGGACCGCCGGGAAGCGGAACCCAGGTCGCGTGGAACGCCGTGACCTCCATCTCGAACCGCCCTCCGGTGGTGTCGACCGTCAGCTGCAGACGCCCCGGCCAGAAGCACCGGTGGGCCTTCGGGTCGGAGTACGGCGTCGGGCAGTTCCGGTGCGGGTTCTCCCAGGTCGCCCAGTCGATCCAAGGCCGCAGCGCCGGTGGGACCTCGGGATCGGCCAGGACCGGCGTGGGGCGCAGGAAGGCCAGGACCAGTCCGACGAGGAGCGGGAGCGTGGAAGACCAGAGCCGGGGAAGTCGGGTGCTCATGGGGCCGTCAGCCCTAGGCCGGCAGGCGGAACCGGGCAACCTCAATTCGTTCGGAACGGCAGGAGATTGGGCGATTCGCGATTCCTGATCCCCGATTTCCGCCGATCGGCCCCTTTCAACCCCTTCACCCTTCTACCTGCCCACCTCCTCCCGTAGTCGGGAAAAACATGAAAGATCCGCCCGCCGGCTGCGGAAGAGGAGGTGTGGGCCGCCGCATCGGCGGGGCTCAAAGGGTGGCGGAATCCGGCCGATAGCCCGGAAGCGCCTTCCCGAAGGAACGACACGTCACGCCATGAATCCGACACGAACCCTCCGCAAGGCCCTGATCGCCGGCCTCTTCCTGTTGTCCGCCGCCGCCTTGGGCCAGACCCAGCCCCGCCTCGACGCCCGTCGTGGTGGTGACGGACGGGTCGAGTTGGCCTGGACCGCGCCGGGCTTCCGTCTGGAGACTGCGGCGTCCCTTCTTCCTCCGGTCTGGATGGCCGCCAGCGCCGACGGCTTCCTCACCGCGACGAACGGTTCCGACATCGTCGCGACCGACCTGCGTCCCGCGGAAGTCGCCCGGTTCTTCCGTCTCCGATCGGTGGTGGCGACACCGACGGATCCGCCGGTCGGGCCGTCCTACGACATCGGCAATCCGCTGTGGACCGACCTCTATGTGGACCCGGTGAACGGGGACAACGAGAACGACGGCCGGACGCGTTCGACCGCCGTGCGCGGGATCCTGACTGCGTTCCGTCGGCTTCCCGAGGGGACCCAGACCAACGCGACCCGGATCCGTCTGCTTCCCGGGACCTACTTCGGCGCCTACATCGAGGATCGTCGCGGCACCCAGGAGTTTCCGATCCTCGTGGAACCCGCCGACGGTCCCGGGACGGTCTCCTTCCTCCAGACTCCGGCGGGGGACCAGGGCAGCCTCCAGTTCTTCCAGTGCGCCCACGTGTACCTTCAGGACTTCCGGATCGCGGTTAACGGCGGCGACGGCCTGCAGTTCGAGAAGTGCCACCACGTGCTCGTGCGGCGGATGCGCATCAGCTCCGTCCGCAGCGAAGGCCAGGACGAGACGGTGAAGGTCAACCAGAGCCAGCATGTGTACATCGAGGACAGCGACATCTCCGACGCCGGCGACAACTGCATCGACGTGGTCGGCGCGCAGTGGGGCCACATCGTGCGCTGCAGGATCCACAACAGCGGCGACTGGGGCGCCTACCTGAAGGGCGGCAGCGCCTACTGGCGTGTCGAGGGCAACGAGATCTGGGGTTGCGGCACGGGCGGCTTCACCGCGGGGCAGGGCAGCGGACTCCAGTTCATGGTGCCGCCGTGGATCCACTACGAGGCCTACGACATCAAGGTGGTGAACAACCTCATCCACGACTGCGAGGGCGCCGGGCTCGGCGTGAACGGCGGCTACAACATCCTCATGGCCCACAACACCCTCGTCCGCGTCGGACAGCGCAGCCACACGGTGGAGTTCGTGTTCGGAGCCCGCAGCTGCGACGGCGGCGCCACGAACGACTGCCAGCCCCTGCTGACCCTCGGCGGCTGGGGCACCACGGGCGAGGGCGGGAACTTCATCCCCAACCGCAACATCACCTTCGTCAACAACCTGGTCTACAACCCCGTCGGCTTCACCAACGCGGACCAGTTCATCCAGTTCGCGAACCCGTCTCCGACGCCTCCCGAGTCGAACCTGCCGGCGAACACCCGCGCCGACGAAGGTCTCGTGGTCCGCGGCAACGTGTTCTGGAACGGCGTCACGGGCTTCCCTTCCGGCATCAGCGACGATCCCGCGAATGCCTGCCACGACGGCACCTGCACCCCGGAGCTGGTTTTGGCCGCGAACGTCTTCAACGGGCCGGAGCCCCGGCTCGTGGATGTCGCCGCGGGCGACTTCCGTCCCGCACCGGGAAGTCCGCTTTTCGGACAGCCAGGGGTGGCGATCGCGGACTTCGGATGGAGCGACGCTCCGGCGGTTCCCGCGGTGCCTCCCGGGAACCCGTCCAATGCGGTGAACGCCGACTACCGCGGCACGAACCGCATCGGCGCCGTCCTCGTCGGTGCGTTCCTTCCCTGAATCGTTGGAGCCTCGGGCCTCGGGATTCCCGACGCCCGGGGCCCTCTCCCCCTCAGTCCACGAACACGAACTCGTTCAGGTTGAACAGCAGGCGGCAGGCGCTGGGCAGTCCGCGGCGTTCGGCGTGGTCGGTCAACGTCTCCAGTTCCTCCGGGGTGGGGGCTCGTCCCAGGGCGAGCTGGAAACCCAGCCGGATCCGGTCCGCGGTCCCGGCCGGGGCCTCCCGTTCGAGCCGTGCGGCGAAGTGCCTGGCGAGGGCCACTCCCAGGCGGTTGTTCATCAAGGCGAGCGCCTGGAGCGCGTTCAGGGTCTCGTTGCGGCGGTCCACCGAGATCGACGGATCCGCGCAGTCGAGCGCGGTCATCAGCGGCTGCGGCTGCGAACGCACGAGGAAGCGGTACACGGATCGGCGATGCGACTTCGGGTCCTCCGGATCGTGCAGGCGGTACTCGTAGTGCGGGGAATGTTCCGGCCGCTCGACGACGAAGTCCTGGAAGCTGGGTCCGCCCATCGCGAGGTCGAGCCGGCCCGAGACCGCGAGCAGGGAGTCCCGCACGGCCTCCGCCTCCAGCTTCCGGCGGTTCATGCGCCACAGCAGGCGGTTGTCGGCATCCTTGGCAACGGCGGGATTCCCGGTCGCCGCCACGGTTGAAACCTGACGGTAGGCGGCGCTGGTCACGATCAGGCGATGCAGCGACTTCAGGGACTGCCCATGGTCGCGGAACCAGACGGCCAGCCACTCCAGCAGCTCGGGATGCGACGGCTCGGCTCCCATCCGCCCGAAGTCGTTCGACGTCTCGACGATCCCGCGTCCGAAGTGGTGCTGCCACACGCGGTTGACGATCGATCGCCAGACGATGCCGTTCGAGGGATCCGCCAGCCATTCCGCCAGCGCGACCCGTCGGGCGCCTTCCGGCAGCTCCTGCGCCACTTCCGGGATGGCGGGTCCGCCCAAGTGACGCGGCATCGCCGCCCCGACCGGCTTGCCGGGCTTCCGGACGTCGCCGCGGGCGAGAACGGTGATCGGCCTTGGCTTCCCGCCGTCGGGACCGGTTCCGCGAAATGCCCCGCCGCCGTGGTGGACGGTGCCGGCGTACACGGTCCGGGTCGGTGGCAACACGCCCAATTCCTTCGAGACCGCCGCCAGCTCGCCCTCGACCTTCTCCAGCCGCGTCTTCCATTCGCCGCCGCCCGCTTCGGCCCGCAGCGCGTCCCGGTCCCGTCGCAGCGTGGCCAGCTCGTCGCCGGACGCCACGCGGGTCCGGCCCGGATACCAGCCGTCGGTCAGGTTGTCCCGTCCCCAGCGCGGCCCCGCCTCGATGCTCTGGCTCGCCGTCACCGTCGCTCCCAGCGCACGGTTCGCTCCGGACGCGTCTACGACCTCGAGTTCCGCCAGGGCCGCAATGTGGTCGTTGGAACGCGTCGCCAAGCGGGTCGCGGTGAAGCGCACGTGGCGGGCCCGGACGCCTTCGACCTTCACGGTCCTCGGCGCCACGCCCGGATTCGGAACGTCCTCCGCCGTCCGGTCCTCAAGCACGCGGACACCGGCGCGGAAATCCGGGTCGTCCGAGGCCTCGAGCCGGTATCGCTTCGGGAAGCCGAAGCCGTCGCCGATCCCCGCGAAGTCGTCACGGCAGCCCGCGAGCAGGACCGAGCGGATGTCGACGGGTGTGCCGAGGTCCACCTGGACCCAATGCAACACGTCGGCCTTCGGTTCGATCGCGGAATGCCAGCCGAACTCCGGCCGGGCCGGTTCCTTGCCTTCGCTCTGTCCCGCCGCGGCGATCCGGCGTTCCAGCAGCATCAGGCGCCGTCCCCCGCGCTTCAGGAGCTCGGCCTCGGCCGACTCCTTGTCCCGTTTCAGGCCGGCCTTGCGCGACTCGAGTTCCTTCCGCCGCGCGGCGACCGCGGGGTCGGTGTCGAACTTCCGGTCCGCCCGGTCGAGCGCCGCGAACACGGCGGTCAAACGGTAGTAGTCCTCCGCGGGCACCGGGTCGAACTTGTGGTCGTGGCAGCGGGCACACTGGATCGTCGTGCTCGCGAAGGTGTTCATCACCGTCGAGACCATGTCGTCCCGGTCCATCATGCGGGCGATCTTCCCGTCGGTCTTGGTCTCGGGCACCTCGGCGTGGCCGATGAGGTCCCACGGTCCGGCGGCGATGAAGCCCGTCGCGGCGATGCCGTCCTCGGTGTCGGGCCACAGGACGTCGCCCGCGACCTGCTCCCGGATGAAGCGGCCGTAGGGCTTGTCGGCGTTGAGCGCGCGGATGACGTAGTCGCGGTACGGCCAGGCGTTCGGCCGCGGCTGGTCCTTGTCGTAGCCGTGGGTCTCGCCGTAGTGGACGACGTCCAGCCAGTGGCGGGCCCAGCGCTCCCCGTGGCGCGGCGACGCGAGCAGGCGGTCCACGAGCCGCCCGTAGGCGTCGGGCGCGGTGTCCTTCAGGAACGCCTCGGCGTCGGCCGGTGTCGGGGGAAGCCCGGTCAGGTCGAAGGTGACCCGCCGAAGCAGGGTCGTCCGGTCCGCCTCGGGCGAAGGGGAGAGACCTTCCTGTCGCAGGCGCGTGGCGAGGAAGCGGTCGATCGGATGTCCGCCGGCGGTCCCGTTTCCTCCTTCCGGGACGGTGGGCTCAACCAGCGGGCGATAGGCCCAATGGATCGCATTGGTCCCGAAGCTCCGTGGAGATTCCGCGAACGCCGTTTCGACAGAACCCGGGGTGCACACCACGGCCACCTGGAGCGCCACGCCCAAGGCCGTGCCGAGTCCGCGGAAGGCGGATCTGCGGACCGGATTCGGCGTCGTGCAGGGCATGGGCGAAGCCTACATGGAACGACGCGCTTGGGAAGCGGGGTGCGCGCAGGAACCCCGTGTGGGGCCATGGGGACACGGATTGCACGGATTCCCTCGGAGCGGAGACCGGCCTCACGCGAACGGGCCAAGACGCCAAGGCATCCGTGATTCCTGATCTGGGATTCCCGATTTCCCGGCAAGTGGCCGCGGCTGCCAAGCTGCGGTCTCCTCTCCATTCCCACCTCCCGCCGATTCCTCGACACGGATTGCACGGATTCCCTCGGAGCGGAGACCGGCCTCACGCTCCGTGCCGATCCGTTCTGCGTCCCCGGCTCAGACGAGGGTGAATCCCATGCAGGCGTTGATCCGTTGGACGATGGCGTGTCGGCGTGACGGGGTCACCAAGCCCCGGCGGCGGTAAAGGGTTCCCTTCTCGACCAGATAGAGGAGGTCGCACTTCACCAGCGTTTCCCAGTCGAGGCCGTCCGCGCCGTTCAGGAGGACCTCGTTGTCCCGCGCGGGACGGCTGGCGCGTTGGCTGGAACCGATGAGGACGTTCACAAGCGGTGCCCGCTCCACGCGGTCCGGATGGCTGACCACCACCGCCGGATGCGGTCCCGCTTCGCCAAAGTCGCAGGTCCAAATCTCCCAGGACTTCATTCGGCCTCCACCTTCAAGGTCGACGCCCTCGCGGTCCGGCGTTCTGCCCGGTTCTCCTCGCGGGAGTAGAGGTGACGCAACGAACCGGGAGGATAGATCGCCCCGGAGAGCGAACGCTCCTCCTCATCCAGGATCCTCAAAGCCGCCCGGACCACCTCGCTGGAATTGTTGTACCGGCCGCTGGCGACAAGACGTTCGATCATCTCCTCGAAATGGGGCGTCAGGGCGATGTTCATGACCTCGGACGCTGGAATAGATGTCATTGGATGTCAAAGCGTGTGCCCTCCAGCCTGAATCCGGCTTCGTGCGGCGCCGATGGGTGAACGGGGCGCCGGGCGCGAACGGGGGACACGGATTCCATGGAAAGGCAGGTGGCAGGGAGTCCGGATCGTCATCCGACTCTTGATCTGAATTCTCCAGATTCCCGGCGTGCTCTTCCCGGATCGGGCGGGAATCGGTCGTCAGGAGGGCGGGAAACACGGGTCTGGAACCACCAATCCTGCCGCGCTTCGGTGTCTCTGCATGAGGTGCGTCCGTGGGATCAGGGATCGGGAAGTGAACTGGGAGAAGACCGCAGCGTGGCAGTTGCGGCTACTTGCCTGGGATCGGGAATACCGGATCGGGAACCGAGAGTGCCTTGGCGTCTCGGCGCGTTGGCGTGAGGCCGGCTTCCTCTCCGAGGGAATCCGTGCAATCCGTGTCGGAGAATCGGCGTGAGGTGGAAATGAAGAGTGAAGACCGCAGCCTGGCAGCCGCGGCTACCTGCGGGAAATCGGGAATCGCAGTTCAGGAATCACGAATGCCATCGCGTCTTGGCGCGTTTGCTTGGGGTCCGTCCCCGCTCAGGCCAGGATCGGGCGGATCGGGGTGCCGTCCTCGACGAGCTTGAACGTCCGTCCAAGGGTCCGGACCTCCATCTTCTCCGGGTCCAGGCCGAGCTGGTGGAGGATCGTCGCGTGGAGGTCGCTGTAGTAGTGGGGCGACTCGACGGCCTTGTAGCCGACGTCGTCGGTGGCGCCGTGGACGATGCCGCCCCGGATGCCGCCGCCCGCGAGCCAGGAGGTGTAGCCCTTGGGATTGTGGTCGCGGCCCGTCGTGTTCTGGGACCACGGAGTCCGTCCGAACTCGCTCGTCCAAACCACCAGGGTTTCGTCGAGCATGCCCCGCTGCTTGAGGTCTGCGAGCAGGCCGGCGATGGGCTTGTCGGTGGCCCGGCACAGGGGGCCGTGCGACTTCATGTCGCCGTGGGCGTCCCAGCCGCCGTTGCCGCCGCCGGCGTGGCAGACCTGGATGAACCGCACGCCGCGTTCGGCGAGGCGGCGCGCCCGAAGGAGCTGGCGTCCGAACTCGTCGGTGTCCTTCTCGCCGACGCCGTACAGCGCCTTCACCGATTCGGGTTCGCCGGAGAGGTCGACGGTCTCGGGCGCCGAGAGCTGCATGCTGGCGGCGAGCTCGTACGCCCGGGCCCGCGCGCGGATGTCGGTGTGCGCGGCGTGGCGCTCGCGGAAGTCGCGGTTCATCGCCTCGAGGCGTTCCATCAGGCGGTCGCGTTCCGCCGCGGTGCCGCCCTTGGGCGGGAGCAGGTTGGGGATCGGGACGTCGCCGGGCTGGAACGGCGTCGCCGCGTGGGCCGCGCCGAGATAGCCGCCGGTGAGCTGCACCGGCGACGATGGCCGCCCGAGGTTCACGAAGGTCGGAAGGTTCCGGTTCGCGCTGCCCAAGGCGTGCGAGATCCACGCGCCGAAGGTCGGGTGGTCGAACGCGCGTCCGCGCTGGCCGGTGGTGGTCTCGATCACCGCCGGGAAGTGGTTGCCCTCGTGGCACCACATCGAGCGCACCACGGCGATGTCGTCGATGCGGCTCCCGACGTGCGGGAACCAGTCCGACACGGGAATCCCCGACTTCCCGTGACGGGTGAACGTCCGCAGGCACGGGATCACCGGACGCTTCATCTCCGCGAGGTTGTCCCCGAAGCCGATCGCGTCGATGAGCGTCCCCGCCCACCTGTTGTCCTTGGGGTCGAAGGTGTCGATGTGGCTCACCCCGCCGCACATGAAGAGGAAGATGACGGAGCGGGCCCGGGGGCGGTGGTGGGAACCGATCGCGACGTCGCCGAGTTCGCCGGCCTCGGCCCACACGCCGCCGAGCGCGAGCCCCAGGAAGCCGCCGCCCATGCGGTGCAGGAATTCCCTCCTGGACGAACCGGCTTCGTCCCGGCCGAAGGCGTTTCGCGGATCAGGGGACATAGAGGAATTCGTCGAGGTTGAAGAGCAGCCAGGCGAGCCGTGGCAACTGCGCGGGGTCGTTCCCCACCAGCTCCAGGGCCTCCTTCCGCTCGCGGTCGGTCGGCGGGCGGCCGAGCACCCGACGGAACGCGTCGTCCACCGCGCGCGCCGGCTCGCCGGGGAACGCCGTCGCCATCCGTTCGCCCAGCCCGCGGGCCGCCCGCTCCACGACCGCGCTGTTCATCAGGAACAACGCCTGCGGCGCCGTCACCGTCCGCGTCCGCATCGGGCACGGCACGCGCCCGTCGTCCACGTCGAAGGCCTGCAGGAAGGCCGGTGTCACCTCGCGGCTTGCGGAGTAACCCCGCACCATGAACGCGCCCCGCCGGACCGGCTCGGACTTCGGCGCGTTCGGCGGCTCGAAAGACGGCCCGCCGACCTGGGTGTCGAGTTTGCCGGCGGCGGCGTGCAACGCGTCCCAGATCGGCTCCGCTTCCAGGCGCCTCAGCGGGAAGCGCCCAAGCGCCACGTTCTCCGGGTCGACGCGGCGGTTCGCGGCGTCCGTGGCTTCGTCGTGGGAGGCGCGCCGATAGGCCTCGGAGGTCACGACCAGCCGGTGGAGCGCCTTGATGCGGAAGCCGGACCTCACGAACTCGGCGGCGAGCCAGTCCAGCAGGGCCGGCTGGGTGGGAAGCCCGCCGGCCCCGCCGAAGTCGCCGACGTTCCGGTGCAGGCCCTCGCCGAAGTGCCATTGCCAAAGCCGGTTCACGGCGACCCGCGCGAAGAGCGGGTTCCCCGGCGCGGTGAGCCAGTCGGTGAACGCCTCGATCCGGCCGTCGCGCAGGTCGGGTTCCCCCGGGCCGAACGGCCAGCCGGGCTGGACCTCCTTGGACCGCTGCGGCCGCGCCGGGTCGCCGCTGGTGAGGACGTAGGACTTCTCCTGTTCGCGGACGCGGTCGACCTCGACGGTGTGGAAGACGGGAAGCGCGGGAGCGGCCGGGATGCCCTCCGCGGCCTTCTCGACCTTCCGCCGCAGCTCGTCCTGCCGACGCCGTTCCTCGGGAGTCATGACCTCCGACACCTTGTCGCCGTCGATGCGCAGGATCGGGAAGTAGTCGTCGGCGACCTTCTGCTCGGCGACGGACCGTTCGCGCTCCGGCTTCCGCACGACCGCCTGGACCTCGGCCGGCAGCATCCGGACTCGGTCTTCGTACAGGCGGTCGCGGAAGGGCTTCAGGTAGGCCTCCAGCTCCTGTTCGGCCGGGGCCTTCCGACGCCGGATCTCGGCCTGGATGCGTCCCGCAGCCAACCGGTCCGCGGCGGAGGCCAGCGTCACCTTCCGCAGGACCAGCGGATCGAACAGGGCCTTCATCGCGTAGTACTCGCGCTGGGAGACCGGGTCGAACATGTGGTCGTGGCACTTCGCGCACGCGACGGTCATCCCGAGGAAGGCCGACGACACGGTGTCCACCGCCGAGATCGCGAGGTCCTGCGGGTCCTCGCCGGTGCCACGAGCGAGGAAGCCGAGGGCGAACTCGTCGCCGGGCCGCGATTCGGGCCGGAACCGGTGTCCCGTGGCCGAGATCTGCGAGCGTTCCGAGGAACGTTTTCCGGTCAACTGGACCTGCACGAACTGGTCGTAGGGCAGGTCGTCGTGGAGCGCCTGCACCACCCAGTCCCGCCAGAGATGGATCCCCGGCGCGGCCGTCATCCGCTCGTCGGCGTCGGCGTAGCGCAGGACGTCCAGCCAGTGGCGGGCATACCGGACGGCGTGCTGTTCGTCGGCGAGGAGGCGGTCCACGAGCCGCTCGTAGGCGCCCCCGCCGGTGTCGGCCTCGAACGCCGTCTGCTCCTCCGGCGTCGGAGGGATCCCGGTGAGGTCCAGGGTCACCCGACGGAGCAGGGCGGCCCTCCCGGCGGGTGGTGCCGGACGGATTCCGAGGCGCCTCTGCTCGGCGCCGAGGAAGCGGTCGATCGGATGCGGCTCCGGTCCCTCCGGCAGCGGTGGCGCGACCACCGGACGGAACGACCACCACGAGTCCGTGCGGATGCGGTTCGTGGGGATCGGCAGGGCGCCTTCCGCGGGTGTCGAGGTGAACGCCATCGCCGCCAGGAAACCGAACACCACGGCCCAGGCCCGCAGGGACGCGGCCGGCCGCCCACGACGGTGGGAATGCGTGGCGGAGCCGGAAGCGGGAGGGCGGGACATGGAACGGCAGGAATCATCCGCGGCTTCCGTCACCATGCAAACCCTGAGGGCGGATTCCGAATCCGAGGCAACGATGCGGAAGGAAGCGGCTCGCGGAGCCGCAAAGTCGTTGGGGAGAGGGAAGGGGACCCCTGGTTTCCGGAGGTGGAACCGGTCACCGAAGGAGGATCGTTCTTGGGTCGAGGATCCGGCGGCCCGTTCGAGTCTTGGCGTACCAGCGTGAGGTCGGTCTTCGCTCCCTCGGAATCGCTCAGGGAGCCCTCGATTCGCGGTCTCCCTTCTCGAGGATCTCCTCCATCTCGTCGTCGTCATCCATCCGGATCGACTTCATCAGGCGCGCGCGACCGTAGTCGGGGTCCTTCGGATCCTTGGCCTTTTCCGGATCGAAGATCCGCGGATCGACAGGGCGGACCGTGTAGGGCCGGTAGTCGGGCGTGGTGGTGAAGCAGTCGGAGAAGTCGTTGGCGAGCGCGTCGAACAGGTTGAGCGGCGGCAGGCCGAACGCCTGGTACATCGTGCGATGGAGGCTCACGATCGTGGTGTGACGGTGGGAGACATGGCCCCGGCGCACCCATGGACTGATCGCCAGCAGCACGCTGCGTTGGGCGTCCACGTGGTCGGGCTCCCCGCCGGAGTCGTCCTGGGTGACGAGGATGAGCATGTTCTTCCACTGCGGAGTGTGGCTGAGGTATTCGACGATCCGGCCGAGCGCGAGGTCGTTGTCGGCCATCCACGACGCCAGGTAGGGGAATCCCTTGTCGGGCTTGGGATCGGCGCCGTGGTCGTTGCAGATCGCGATGTTCAGGAACT
>CAIYXO010000775.1 GCA_903930165.1 uncultured Verrucomicrobiota bacterium
CGCCACCGCGCCGATCGTGTGGCGCTCGGCGGCCGGGAAGCCGGTGCGGCTGCTGGGAGGAAGGCGCCTCACCGGGTTCCAGCCGGTGACCGATGCCGCAGTGTTGGAGAGGTTCGACGGGACGGCCCGTGGAAAGGTGCTGGAACTGGACCTCCGGAAGCTGGGGGTGACGGAGTTCGGCGGGATGCGTTCCCGCGGTTTCGGACGCCCGGTCGTCGCCGCCCATCCCGAGCTGTTCTTCGCCGGACGCCCGATGCCGCTGGCCCGTTGGCCGAACGGGGATTCGTGGGAGAAGATCGCCGGATTCCCGGACGGTTCGGGCAAGAACGACGATCATGGCGGAAACATCGGGGACCTTCCCGGAGGATTCTTCTACGCCGGCGAGCGTCCGCGCCGCTGGAAGGACACCTCGGATCTCTGGGTCCACGGCTATTGGGCCTGGGACTGGGCGAACTCCTACGAGCACGTCGTCGAACTGGACCGCGACCGCCGCTTCCTCCGCACCGCCGCGCCGCACGGGCTCTATGGATTCCGCAAGGGCCAGCGCTTCCAGTTCCTCAACGTGCTGGAGGAAATCGACCAGCCCGGCGAGTGGTACCTGGACCGGGCTTACGGCCGGCTCTACTTCTGGCCGCCCACGGCGGTGGCCGGATCGGACGTGGTGCTGTCGCTGCTCGACCAGCCGCTGCTGCGGCTGAACGGAGCCAGCAACGTGGTGGTGAAGGGCCTGGTGCTGGAAGCCACCCGGGGCAGCGGCGTGGAGATCCGCAACGGCTCGGACTGCAGGATCGAGGAGTGCGTGATCCGCAACGTCGGCAACTGGGGGATGACCGTGGACGGCGGGGCCCGGCACGGGATCGCCCGGTGCGAGGTGCTCGACACGGGGGACGGAGGCGTGGAACTCCGCGGCGGCGACCGCCAGACCCTTTCGCCGGCGGGACATTTCGTGGAGGACTGCCACCTCCGCGGCCAAGCGCGCTGGTCCCGCTGCTACGCACCGGCGATCCAGCTCACCGGCGTCGGGCTCCGCGCCTCGCACAACGAGATCCACGACCATCCCCACGCCGGGATCCTCTACTGGGGCAACGACCACCTGATCGAGTACAACGACATCCACCACATCGCCCTCGAGACCGGCGACGTCGGCGCGATCTACACCGGACGCGACTACTCCTTCCGCGGAAACCGGATCCGGAACAACTACATCCACGAGACAGGCGGCGTGGGCATGGGATCGATGGGGGTCTACATGGACGACTGCGTCAGCGGGACCGAGGTCGTCGGCAACGTCTTCTACCGGGTGCACTGGGCGATGTTCATCGGGGGCGGGCGCGACCACCGGGTGGAGAACAACCTCTTCGTCGACTGCGACCCGGCGGTGCGCGTGGACGGACGCGGGCTCGACGCTTCGCCGGTGTGGCGTTCGATGGTGGACGAGACGATGCGCAGGAGCCTCGGGGCGGTTCCGTCGGACCTCTACCGCCGACGCTACCCGGAGATCCGCACGCTGGACGCGCACTATGGTCCGCCCGGCGGCCCGGCCCGGGTCGGGGACGCGTTTCGCGGGGTGCCGCCCGAGGGCAATGTGGTGGTCCGGAACGTGTGCGTCGGGAAATGGTTCGAATCCGGCTGGCAGGCGACGGACGCGATGTTCCTCCTCCGCGACAACTTCGTGACCAACGACCGCGGCGCCGTCGGCGGGCCCGCGACGGGTTTCCGGATCCCAAAGGATTCGCCGGTGTGGAAGACCGGCTTCCGTCCGATCCCGTTTCAGGAGATCGGACCGCGGTAGCGACGGGACCGGGACGGCCGAAGGCGGTGTCCCGGGGCTTGCCTTTCGCGGACGCCGGGAAACGGTTGGGGGGGTATGGCATCCGCGTCGTCACCGTTTCCGAGGACCGCAGGCTGGAACCTCGAGTCCGGCTACGCGGCGCTTCCTTCCAGGCTCCATGCGCGGGTGATGCCGACCGCGGTCCGCGAGCCGCGCCTCGTGGTCTTCAACGAGGCCCTGGCGCGCCGACTCGGCCTCGACCCGGAGAGCTTCACGAAGGCGGAGGCCACCGAGGTCGCTGCGTTGTTCGCCGGCAACCGCCTGCCCGAGAGCGCGGAACCGTTGGCGCAGGCGTATGCCGGCCACCAGTTCGGTCGGTTCACGGTGTTGGGCGACGGCCGGGCGATCCTGCTGGGAGAGCAGCGGGCGCCCGACGGCAGGCTTTGGGACATCCAGCTGAAGGGACCCGGCCGCACGCCCTATTCCCGGGGAGGCGACGGGCGCGCGGCCTTGGGGCCCATGCTCCGCGAGTACGTGATCAGCGAGGCGATGCACGCCCTTGGGATCCCGACGACGCGCAGCCTCGCGGTGGTGGCGACCGGAGAACCGGTGTTCCGCGAGCAGACCCTTCCCGGGGCGGTGCTGACCCGTGTGGCGGCGAGCCATCTGCGCGTGGGAACCTTCGAGTTCGCCGCGGCGGTGGGCGACCGGGACGTGCTGAGGTCCCTGTTCGACTACGCGGCAGCGCGGCACGACCCCGGGCTGGAGCCCGGGCCGGACCAACCGTTGGCGTGGCTCCTGGCGGTGGCGGAGCGGCAGGCCTCGTTGCTGGCGATGTGGCTCGGCGTGGGGTTCGTCCACGGCGTGATGAACACCGACAACATGGCCATCTCGGGCGAGACCATCGACTACGGTCCCTGCGCCTTCCTCGACGCCTATTCGCCCGGGATGGTGTTCAGCTCGATCGACCACCAGGGCCGTTACGCCTTCGCGAACCAGCCGCGCATCGCCCAGTGGAACCTCGCCCGGCTCGCCGAGGCGGTGTTGCCGCTGCTGGACGCGGACGAGGCGCGCGCAGTGGAGAAGGCGAACGAAGTGCTGGAGCGGTTCCCGACGCGGTTCCGGGAGCATTGGCTCGCCGGGATGCGCGCGAAGCTGGGCCTGGCGGACGAGGAACCCGGCGACGCGGCCCTGGTGGACGCGCTGCTCGAGGACATGCAGTCGCGGCAGGCCGACTTCACCAACACCTTCCGCGACCTCACGGTGAAGGATCCGTCGACGCAGTGGGACGGCGACACCGAGGAATTCCGGTCGTGGCGTCTTCGGTGGATGGAACGCCGGTCGCGGGAACGGGGCCCGGCCGCGACGTCGCAAGAGCGCATGCGGCGGAGCAACCCGGCCTACATCCCGCGCAACGCGAGGGTGGAAGAGGCGCTGGAGGCGGCGACGAAGGACGGCGACCTGGAACCGTTTGGGAAGCTGTTGGACGTGGTGCGGAACCCATACGACCACGCCCGCGACCTGCCCCGCTACAGCGCGGCGCCATCCCCCGAGGCACCCCGCTACCGGACCTTCTGCGGAACCTGACCGCTCCACTGGGACAGGCCCGCCACCCTTGCCGGCATCGCGTCTCCCCGGGGGTCACGGGTCCCGTCCCGGTGTTGGGCCTTCCTCCGGCCCGACGGATGGGACATTCTCCAACGACCCCCGAATCCCATGGACTCCGCCACCTTCTCCC
>CAIYXO010000776.1 GCA_903930165.1 uncultured Verrucomicrobiota bacterium
CTGGAGGATGGCACCGGCCGCATGGCGGAGGGAGACGGTGTCGAGCACCCCTTCCTTGCGGATGCGGAAACCCGTGACCATGCCCGCCTCGTATTCGTTGATGATGGCGTAGTCGCAGTGCTTGAGCGCCGGCGTGACCACGGCCTTGAAGCGGTCGCCCACCTCGCTGACCACGTCGATGCAGGTCTTGAGCCCCGCGGCCTGGGCCGCTGCGAGCAGCTTGGCGGCACCGGTCACGCCGTCCTTGCTCACGACGTCCATCTTGTCGAGAAGCAGCAGGTAGCCCAGGTGGAAGATGCGGGCCTTGGACTTGGAGAAGTCGAGGTCCTTGCCGTCCCAGAGGGCGTTCGCACCGCGGTTGTGGAAGAACGTCCGCTTGCCCGATCCCTGGATCGTCATGACATCCGTGAAGCTGGTCGCGGCGTCCGCGGTGGACTTCAGGTACTTGGTGTCGATCTTGTGCTTGGCGCAGTCTTCGAGGATGGACTGGCCCAAGGCATCCTTTCCGACGAGTCCGGCGCCGAAGAGCGGGAACTCGACCCCGAGTTTCGCGAGGTCGAGCAGGATGTTGTACGGCGAACCGCCGGTGCCCTGGTGTTGGCTGCGGATGTTGGCCAACTGTTCGAGCGCCGGGTACGAATCGATGATCTTGACCTGGTCGATGATCCAGTTGCCGCCGGCAAGGATGCCGGAGCGCTTGGAGGCGGGGAGACTCTTCATCTGGGAATGCGGAAACGGAACGGGAACCGCGAAAGTGTGGAGCAAAGACTATCGCCCGCGGACACGGTTTGTCTCTAACGAAGTGAGAAAGCACCGTTCAAGGGCCTGCCCAGCCTTGCCTCACACGCCGCAGTACCTAGATTCGCACGATGCGATCACGGTTGTTAATGCCCCTGCTTCTCCTGTTGGGCCATCTGGGTCTGGTGGCCCAGGTTGAGATCAAGCTGGAGTTCGAGCAGAACCAGTTCCTCCCCTCGGAACCGGCGATCGCGGTGGTGCGGATCATCAACTACACCGGGGCCCAGCTCCGCCTCGGGGAACAGCCCGGCTGGATCCGTTTCAGCGTCGAGAACATCGACGGCACCGTGGTGAACCGCCTGCGGGATCCCGAGGAGACCGGCGCCTTCTCCCTCAAGCCTTCCAACCGCGGAACGCTCCGCTTCAACCTCGCTCCCCTGTTCAAGCTCGACACCATCGGACGCTACCGGGTCACCGCAACGGTCGTGACCGGAGGCGGCAACGAGCACGTCGTCACGGCCCCCGTCGAGTTCGAGATCATGAGGGGGGTCATCCTCTGGGAACGCGAGTTCGGCCTGGCGGGGAACTCGGGCGAGCGCCGGAAGTACATGATCCAGCAGGCGAACTACCTCAAGCGCCCCCAGATCTTCGCCTCGGTGGCCGATCCGACCGGGGCCACCATCCTCAAGGTCGTCCGCCTCGGAACGATCGTCTCCTTCAATCCGCCCTCGGAATTCCGTCTCGACCGGACCAACCGCCTCCACGTCCTCCACCAGGTCGGCGCCGACGAGTTCGTCCACCACCGGATCAGCCCGGACGGCGACGTCGAGATCCGACACATCTACGGCAACCGCACCGGCCGCCCGGAACTCGGCATGAATGACGAGGGTGAGGTCGCCGTCATCCGTGGACGCAGGAAGGCGAGCGCCTCGGACATCCCCCCGCCCGAGACCGCCAAGGCCGCCGCCATCGCTTCCCCTGCCCCGGATGCGAAAACTCCTTCCACTCCGTAGCCCAACGCGGCTGCTTCCGCTCCTCCTTTTGGGCGGATGGCTCGTGGCGACACTGGCCGCGGAGACGGTCGTTTTCCATCTCCGGAACGGCGACCGGATCTCCGGGGAGGTGCTATCACGCAAGTCCGATTCCATCGTGGTGAAGTCGGTGGCGGGAAAGGTCCGCATCCCCTTGGACCTCTTCGAACGGCGTGAGGAAAAGAACCCGCCGGCCGGCGCCGCTTCGCCGAAAACGACAACACCGGCGCCGGCGCCGAACGTCGCCAAGCCCACGCCGCCCCGGCCCGGCAACGTCCAGACCAACCTGGCCGCACTCGGCGAGAATCCCTGGTACCGTCCCGGTTGGATCCGGCCGCTCCTCACGAACTGGAACGTGAACATCCAGCTGGGCAGCGACCTCGGATTCGGCACCACCGACCGCCAGACCTTCTACGGGAACGCCAGCGCCATCCACCGCTGGGATCGGGTGAGGAATTCCGCGAACGCCTCGGCGGCCTACGGAGTGCTCAACGGCTTCGCTTCGGCCAACCGTTTGGACGGAAGCCTGAAAACCGACATCGACCTCGGTTCCCGGCGCAAGATCTACGCCTTCAACCTCGCCGGCGCCGGCTTCGACCACATCCGAAGACTCGACCTCCAGTTCCAGGAGGGTGCCGGCTTCGGCTACAAGCTGATCGAGAAGCCTCGTTTCATCATGAACGCGGAGCTGGGCGCCCAGTACCAGGAGTTCGACTTCGTCGGGATCGGCCAGGACCGCAACCTGGTCTCGGTCCGTTTCGGCGAAGACCTGACGTGGGAGCTCAGCTCGAAGCTGAAGATCCGCCAGACCTTGGCCTTCATGCCCAACATCACCGACTTCGGCGACTTCCGGGCGCAATACACCCTGAATTTCTCCTACCCGCTCCTGAAACGGACGACGTTGAACCTGAACGTCATCGACCTTTACGACACCAGGCCGGCAAACGGGGTCAACAACAACGACCTGACCATCCAGACGACCCTCGGCGTCTCGTTCTAGGAGGTCGAAGGTTCCACGGACGCAGGCACGATCGCCCCCCCTCGCACGGACCATCGGGTGAGGCTTCTCCCCAGCTCCTTCGGCCAGTTTTCCTCGGTGCAGGTCATGAACACCTGCCCGCCGGCGCGGAAGGCACGGTCCAGCAGCGGGACGAACGCCGCCCTCCGTGTCGCGTCGAGCTCTCCCATCACGTCGTCGATCAACAGCACCGGCGGCATGCCCACGACCGAGGAGAGGTACTCGGCTTGGGCCAGCTTGAGGGCCAAGGCCAGGGTCCGCTTCTGTCCCTCGCTGGTGTATTGGGACGCGTTCCGTCCGTTGACGAGGAATTCGACGTCCTCCCGGTGCGGACCGACCAGCGTCGTCCGCATCACACGCTCACGCGCCCTGGAATTGGAGAGCGCCACGGCGAAGTCCTCACGCACTCCCGGGCGATGGCGCAGCTCGAGTTCGTCGACGCCTCCGGAAATCCGGCGGAATGCGTCCTGGATCCAGGGAGTGATGCGGGGCAACAACGCCGCACGGGACGCCATCAGTCCCGTGCCGGCGGAAACCACCTCGTGGGAGAAACCCTCCAACTGGGCCTCGTCCGGCACCGGATGCTTGAGAAGCGCATTCCTCGACTTCAAGGCCCGGGCATAACGCATCAGGAGCGCCAGGTATCCGGGTTCGGTCTGGGCGAGGATCAGGTCGAGGAACCGCCGCCGGCCGCGTGACGCCCCCTTCACCAGTCCGAGATCCTCGGAACAGAACACCACGGCCCGCAACACGCCGAAGTACTCCGACAGCCGCCGCACCGGCCGTTCGTTCAACGTCAGCTTCCTCTCCTTGGCGGACCAGTAGGCCTTCACCTCGGAAACTCCCTGACCGTCGATCGTGGCGCCGACGAAGTAGCCACGCGCGCCTTCCCGGACCATCTGGGCACCGCCCACACCGCGGAAAGACCTCAGCGTGGCCAGGAGATACAACGCTTCCAGCACGTTGGTCTTGCCCTGCGCGTTGTCCCCCAGGAACAGGTGGCATCCCGGCCCCAGCTCCATGTCGAGCCGGACATAATTCCGGAAGTCGCGCAATCGGAGCCGGGACACGTGCACGCGACAGTCTTGGAACTCCCACCTCCACTTGTCGACCGGCTTCGAAAAGGAATCCCGACTGCGCCATCCCGCCCGCCAACATGTGCCACATGTGTCACATTGTCCCCGTCCGAGGCACAACAGCACCGAAACCGGGCGGCTCAGCCCGATTCGGTGTGCCTCGAAAACGGGCCTGAATGGCGATTTTTCGGGCTTTTGCCTCCGACATGCCACCTCGGCACTCCGATTGCAGGGGGGAGGAAGAAGATTTTCGACCTATGGCAAAAGTTTTGGGCATTGATCTCGGAACGACCAACTCCTGCATGGCGGTGATGGA
>CAIYXO010000777.1 GCA_903930165.1 uncultured Verrucomicrobiota bacterium
CCTCGGCTGGAACGATTCGATGGGGGCAATGGCCGACCTCACGCAAACACGCCAAGACGCCAAAAGGGACGACGCATCCGGGATCGGGGATGCGACCACCGGTTGTTTTGCGGCGCCGCCTTGGACATCCACCGTTCTTCGCCTCCGTCCTCAGCGGCTTTGCGGCTTCGCGTGCCGATCCCTTCTGCATCGTTGGCTCAGCGGGGTCCAACCTCGCCGACTTCCATCCATCCGGCCGGATCCGCGTCACCGCCACGGTTAGCGAAGCGGAGCGGACGGCCACCCGACATCGGATTGGGAACCGCGATCCGCACCCGGAGCGGGCCGACGGAACCGGAGGGCACCACCAACGCGGTCTCTGCCGTGGCCGTTTCCGAAGGCATCAGCTTGGCGAGGGACAATGGAAGGACCGCCTCCACGGGTTCGCCCCCCGTTCGGCCCACGCGGATTCGCACCGGCCAATCGGCATGGAAGGGAGCCACGCCCCGGTTGCTCAGGGTGACCCGGACCGAAAGTCGACCCGGGGCGGATTCCAGGACGGCCTCCGTCACTTCGATCTCGTACCCAAGGCTGCGCGCCGCGGCGATCGCGCGCTCGCGTTCGGCAGCGGTCATCGGAAGCGAGATGCTCGAGTCCATCAGCCAGGACGCATGGGTCTCCGCGACGCACCGGGCGAAGTCCTGGGCCTTCTCGCACCCGCCATCCTTCCACAGGCACGGCCAGAGTTCGGGGCGGATCTCCCCGCCGATCGGCGCCGTCCGCCAACGCTGCATCACGTCCGCCCCGGCCCGTCGCATCAGGGCCAGGTAGAACCAGGAATCCTGGCGTCGCCCGGTCTCCAGGGTCGCCCAGGCGAACGAGTCGTCGTGGTAGCCGAACCGTCGCCCCGCGTTGGAGGCGTACACGCCGTCGTCCACGCCCGCCGGGTACCGCAGCAGCACCGGCGTCCGGCGGAACGCCGCCTCGTAGGCGTCCATCACCTCGGCTTGGACCGCCTTCGAGGCGAACCATTCGCCGTGGGGATGCGTGTGCCACTCTCCCCAACTGCCCAGGAGCCCCGCGGTGACGAACCCGATCCGGGGATCGCCGTCATAGCGCTTCCCCAGCGCCGCGATGAAGCGCTTCAGCACCAAACGCAGTCGCGGATCCTCGTAGTCCGGCGTCCGGTCCGTCTCGGCCGCGCCGTCCCTCGCGTCGGCCCCGCTCCAACCCCGCAGCTTCAGGCCGTCGGCAACCAGCCAAGCCGGCACGCCGGTGGGGCGCTTCGGATACTCCGTCCAGATCCGGAAAACCGTCTGGCACCCGCGCGAGGCGACGTCGTCGAGCAACCGTTCCATGGGGGCCCAGTCGAATTCCGACGGGCCGACCATCAGGTCCGACAGCGCGAGGTATCCGAACTCGAGCGTGTGGGGGAAATCGCGGGCCTTGCCGGCGTAGGGGACGAATCCCTTTAGCGGATTGT
Organism: uncultured Verrucomicrobiota bacterium; assembly: GCA_903930165.1. Lineage (GTDB taxonomy): Bacteria > Verrucomicrobiota > Verrucomicrobiia > Limisphaerales > UBA9464 > SXXZ01. Next base: position 1,463 of record CAIYXO010000777.1, read on the forward strand.
CGGCAGGCCCGGGCGCCGGTGTCGGGCGCAACACCACCGCCTCGGCCCGGACTGCCGAGGAAGGCAACGACAGCGGGAGAAGCCCGAGTCCCGCGCCGGTCAGCAGGATCAGGTTCCGAAGACGACGGAGTCGGGAAGGCATGGAAGGCAGGACTCCAAGCTGGCCACACCGGGCCGGCCTGGCAACCGGGCGGGGAGGAAGAGGCGAGGTTTCCGATGGGAGAGGCGATCCACAACCGGAAGCTTCGCGGCATTGCGCGAGGGGTTCCTCCGCCTTCCCGGCTCAGGCGCAAACGCCCGGGCCGCGATGACGGCTGAAATGGATCTCGGCCTCAAGGTCGCGAAGCCCGGGATCGCGTTCC
>CAIYXO010000778.1 GCA_903930165.1 uncultured Verrucomicrobiota bacterium
AACAGGTCTCCGGTGACGTCCTCGGAAGTGATCTTGTGATCGCGGTCGACGACTGAACTCGAACCGAGCAGTCGCTGGTCTGCCGCACGAAGGAGGCGGACTTCCAGGCGTCGCCGAACCTCCGGATCGTCCGGCAGCAATCTCACCCGCACCCCCACTTCGGTCCGATCCTCGGATGTGTTGGCCATCAGGACGTAGTCCTTGAACTGGACGCCGGTGTTGCCCGGAAAGAGGTTCGACTTCGATCCTGGGAACTGTTCCGACCAGAAGCTCTCGACCTCCGCCTCAACCGTGGTGACCGACACCACATCGTCCCCGATCAACCCGCCCTCGTCGTCGAAGACCTCGTAATGGATCTCCGTGTCGATGGCCGGAGAGACACCTTCCAACAGCAACTCGACTGAGCCGGATTCCGCCCGTGCGAAAAGGGCTCCGGACGCGGTGCCGCGAACGCTCTGCAACGCCAGGCCCTGCATCGGGAAAACCCTGCCGTCCTCCCGGCTGCGGAACTGCACCGGTGATGCACCTCCCGCCTTCGGAACCACCCGGAGACGCAGTGACGCCGGAGACCTGCCGGTCTTGGACAGGGGCGGGCGTCCAAGGCGAAGGACGACGAGTTCGTTGTCCTCGGCGCCGCCACCGGTCGTCCTCTGGAAGTCTCTGAGGGTCGCCGGCTCGGAATTCGTCGGCCTTTCGACAATCGGCTGGGCCGGGTCATGGAGGTCATAGTCCGTGTTGCAGAAGAGCAACAGGCCCAGATGGGAGCCCTCGCGGTTCTCGGGAACCTTTGGACCCGGCGAGGCCACCGTGCCCGGGAAGTGCGCCGTCAGGTCCACCCGCGCGGGCTGCCCCATCACCTGCGTCCTCTCGCCCTGCGCCCGGGCCACCATGCCGTCGGACGTCGAGACGAAGTCCGGCATCAACGTCCCCATCCCGATGAAGCGTCCCACGAGCGCGGGATGCGCCGCGTTGTCGGAAGGTGTCGGACTCAACAGCCGCGTCGGATCCAACAGCAGCACGTCCTCCGTGCCGGCCAGCGACAGCAGCCCGTCCTCACGACGCTGGATCCGCTGCGGCGTCCCATGCCGGATCGGGATGGAGATTTCATTGGCCACCACCGGCCGCTCCGGATCGTCCAGGTTCAACACCAGGAGGCGGCCGTTCGGATCGGTCGCCGTCGGGAACTGGGAGAGGATCGCGAAGTCGTGGGTCTCCTCGCCTTGGGCCGTCCTCACGGGTTGGTCGAGCGCCAGGAACACCCGCTTCGATTCCCGGTCCACCGGCACCGGATCGGAATGGCTCAATTCATCCAGGACCGTCTCGAATGCCGACGGGACCTGGGGGCCGTTGGGATTCCCCGCCAAGCCAATCAGGCCGCCCGCCATCCCAATGTCGAAATCCCGGACCCGCGAACCCTCCGAGTCCTCGGTCATCGAATGGCGCGGACCGAAGGAGGAGACCTCCTGGTCCCGGATCGCCTCGAAGAGATCGAAGGTGATCACCTCGGTCCGCTCGCCGATCAACAGGCAGCCGACCACGGGCGGCGATGCCACCACCTTGAAGGACGACTTCGACGAGTCCCGTCGGGACGCCACGTCCTGCCGCAGCAGCTCGACGATGGAACCATCCGGCTTGAACGCGAACACCATCAGCCAAGGTTCCGACACCCCGATCTGACCACCGGTGACCAGCACGAGGTCATCCGTGCCACCCGGAGCGCGCGAGGAGGCCGGATAGCTCTGGCTCCGCAGGACCTGCAGCGAACGCGGGTGGAGCCGCACTCCCACCGTCTGCAGCGGGGCATCCGGAAGGGTGGGGTCGTAGACATGCAGCGATCCCGCCCCGTTCGCGGCCTGCGTGCGGTCGAGCACCAGCAGGCGATTTCCCAACACGGCGACACCGGCACCGTTCTGGACCCCACGCAGGGTCACAGCCACCTGGGGCGACGTCTTGAAGGGCAACTGGAACGCGTCGGCCGCCGGGTTCGCCGTGGGCGGATCGGTCGGCGGCGGGTTGTTCGAGGGATTCTGGTCGAAGAGGTTCCCCGCCTCGTCCCGCAGCAGCGGGTTCACCGTCAACGTGTAGTCCCGGTCGGGGATCAGCTCGTACCAGGTCAGTTCCACCGACTTCCGGTCCGCGGCGAACTCCACGGTCGGAATGCCACCCGACGGAGAAAGCTGGAAGATGTCGCCCGGGGTGAGGTTCTCGGGGATGCCGGTGACCGCCTCGCTGAAGTGCAGCCGGATCCTGCGGCCCGGTTGGAAGGAATCCTCACCCGGAAAAGGCGAGCTGCTGGCGACGAACGGACCGGTCAGGTCGTCCCCAGAGACCGGCGCCGGCGGGGCACCCACGACGACCGTGTGGACCACCGTGGCTCGTTTTGAAGCCGCGTCCCGGACCGTCGCGCGAAGCCGGATCCGCGCCGGCTTCGAAACCTCAAGGCTGAAGGATCGGCGCAGCGAGCCGCGGGCGATCCGGGTTTGGGCCCCGGGAGCCAGGCGGACGTCCGAGAGGGTCACCGGCTGCAGCGAGAACAGCGGCGAGACCTGCTCCACCACCAGTTCGACCGAGTCGACACGCTGGTCGTCGTTGCCCTGGACCCGGACGGTCACCGAATCGGCCACCGTCGGCTCCCCGGGACTGTGGGTCACCGAGACGCGCGGGTCCTCGCGGTCGACCAGCGACTCCTCGCCGCGGTCGAACATCAGCGTGATGGACCCGGCGACCGCCTCGCCGTCGTCGTCTCGAGCCACCAGGGCAACGCCGACGGCAGCCTGGCCGGGAAAGTCCGGGCTCGTCGCGCGGGCACTGACCGTGTCGCCGTCTTCCACGACGAAGGTCGAGAACTCCCCACGGGACCCAGGCGACGTGGCCATGCCGGCGGACATCCCATCGCCGAGGATCCGCGCCCGCGTTACCGGACGCCTTTCGCTTCCCCGGACCGCTGCCACGGTCGAGAGGACGAAACCGTGGATCGGCACATGCCGGACCCTTCTGACCGGCAGCAGAAGCATGCACTCGTCCTCGAATCCCACGCCTCGGCCATAGACGCTGCCCAATCCCTTCGCGATTGAGGACCAGCCCCGGCGCGACTTGGCGTTCTGCAACACGGCCGAGTCGGATGAGGAGACCTCCGCCTCACCCACCGCGAGGCCGGTCGGGATCAGCGGAAGACCCACGCCCCGATTCTCCAGGCGCTCGCCCACCGCCTTCGCCACGTCCAGCGGTTCCAGATAAGCCCCCTCCTCGTCGATTCGTCGCCGAACCATCAGGAACTCCTGATTGGTGAGCCCGGCGCCAAACGCCTCCCTCATTCCGGACGGAATCGGCAGCCGAACCTTCGGAGCGATTCGGAGTGGATCCCCGCCAACCGCGAATCGGAATCCTCCCACGACCCTTTGGTCCGCCGCGAGAAGCGGTCCCAACGAATCCGTCATTTCCGCCACGCTGCTTTCCTGGATCCGGAAGACGGTCCGGCCGGAAACCGCGCCCGGCGGCACCTCGAGTTCCATCTCGCCGGAGCCGAAGGTTCGCCGGATCACCCCGCCGCTGCCGAAAAGTCCCACAGCTCCATCCACGAACTCCTGCCGGGCCGCCGGCACCGTCGTCCGCGTCCCGTTCCGGTTCACGAGGATCGCCGCCAACTCGTCGTCCACCGTCGCCGGAATGCGGTTCGTGAAGCTGCCGTCCGGCTTCGACAACACGGTCGCCGTCTCGCCCGTGGTCTCGTTGATCAGGATCACCGGCGATTCCGGGTCCGCCAACCCCGGACCGCCGCTCATCCCGGCCGCGCCGTCGACCGGCTCGAAGATCGTCAACACCGCGTCCGCACGGCGCAGGGTGTCGCCCTCGGTCGTGAACCCGAACTCGCGCGCGCCTTCCAGCGGACGGCCGAACCGGTCCGACAGGTTCGTCGACAGCACCACCCGCAACAGCGCGGAGGCCGGCAGCTGGGCCGTCGGCAACAATGTGACCACGTCCCCGGCCGGGTTGATCGAAACCGCCGCGGGAAGCGCGGTTCCGTTCGTCAGCACCAACACCACCGCGCCCGGCACGACCACGGTCCCCGGGTTCAACGCCCGGCTGAAGGTCAGCACCACCGGACTCACCCGCGTCACGCCGGCCGCCCCGGCCGCCGGACTCGACGTCACCACGGAAGGCCCACGCGGGGAGAGATCCACGTCCACCGACGCGATCCCGCCCTCGGACGTCGACGGAACCGGGGCCTGTGCCACGTCGCCGGTCGCCCGGTCGGTCACGGACACCGACGTCACGGCGCCGGCCGGCGCGAGCAGCTCGTAGGCTCCGTCGGTCCCGGTCAACGCGGTCCACGGTCCGCTCCGCACCACGAGGCCGGGCTCGGTCCTTCCGGAGGAGTTCCTCGCCGTGCCGCGCACCACCACCTGCGGCCCTCCCACCGCAAACACCACCAGCTGGCCGCTGTCTTCCAAGCCGCGCAGCCCGCCGGCAGCCGGCTCCTCGGACGTCGCCACGCCGTCCGGGCCGGCCCGCAACCGGTCCAGCGGCTGGAATCCCGCCTCATCCGCGTCGAAGACCGCACGCGCCAGGACGCTGCGGGTGCCCGGGGCCCGTCCCGAGATCCGGGCCTTCAACGCGCTGGGCGCGTTCCCCGTCATGGCCGGAAGGTCGAGGTCGAAGGCCGCCAGAGGAGTCATGCCCGCGGGCACCGCGGCGTCGAAGGAGGACGGCTCCAACTCGGCCAACCGCGCCTGCCCGCCGTCCGGGAACTGGCCGCCCGGGATGCCGATCTGGACCCCACCCGACTGCAGGACGCCCCCGCCAGCCGGCAGCGGCCGCAGCCTCTCGTCGGCCTGGTCGAGCACGTCGACCTCCACCCGCGCCTCGGCGAGCCGATCGCTGGAAAGCAGTTGGGTCGGTCGCAGCGGGAACTCGCCGCGCAGCACCGTGCCGTCGGCCGCGGCCGTGCGGTACGCGCGGATCAACGTCGTGTAGCCGGGCAAAACCCGGCGGGTGCCGTCGCGGAGGTGGTAGCTTTCCCGCACCTCGCAGCGGAAGGCGGTCCCGCTCGGCAACGGAGCGTTCGTGGAACGGAACAACACGAAACCCCGCGTCAGAACCTCGGAGCGGTTGGTGCTCGCGATCCGGTTCGGCGGTTCCAGCCTTCCCGTCGCGGTGACGGCTCCGGTTCCCACCCCGGCCACTGGCCCGTCCAACAGCGTCCCCACCGCAAAACCGGCTCCGGGCAGCCCCGCGTCGGGCCGGATCCGCGCCACCACGCCGGCCGCCGGCAACTCACCCCGGTGCACCGCCGAGCGGTCCGTCGCATCAAGGATCCGCCACGCCAATCGTTCCTCGTCCCAGACCACCACGGCGGTCCCCTCCGGCTGCGCACCGTCTTCCGCAGCACCCAGCTCGAAACGGCCCGCCGCGAAACGCCCGGAGACCAAAGGTGTCCAACCCGCCGGCAAGGGAGACGGCAGTTCGAAGGCGGCCAAGCTCGTGGGAGAGTTCGACGAAGCCAGGACCACCGCGTCGGGCACGTTGGGCATCACCGCCGAACGCGCCCGGAAGGCCGCATGGCGTCCCGGCGCCGAAATCCGCCAACCACGCGTGCGCCTTTCCACCGGAACCGAGAACCAGCCGCCGCGCCGCACCGGGGTCGGCAACGTCACCTCGGATCCGATGCCCTGGACCTCCGCCGCATCGAGGGGAATGCCGTCCTCGTCGACCACGCGTCCCGTCCAGTGCGCCACGCCCGCCACGCCCGCGAACAACCGGGCCCGGAGCGTCGGAACACCGCGGTTCACCGTCAGCTTCAGGGATTCCGGCCGGGGCGCCTGTTCGAAAGGACCCAGGACGAGGAAGGCGCCCGAACGGGAGGCCCGTTCGACGCCGACGACGTTCTCCGACGGTTCCAGGACCACGATCCAAGACGTTGGAATCTCGCCGCCGATCCGGTTGGAGACGGAGAGTTCGACCCGCCATCCGCCCTCGGCGCGGTTGGTGCGGAGTCCGGCGAGGAACAACGGGTAGTCGGAGGACCGGTCGAACCACTCCGCAGTGGCGCCGGCGACCTCAAGACGCAACGTCTCCTGCGCCTGCACGCCGAGCATGGAGAGAAGGGAAAGGACCCAAAGGAGGCCGCGGCGGAAGGGGACTTTCATCGGTTTCTCCTTTGGAGGTGCAGACCGGCCATCACCGCGGCGCCGGCCATCGCCAAGGCCCACGTACCCGGCTCCGGCACGAGGGACACCGAGACCACCGCGGCGCTGCCTCCCAGCGGACCGGTGTCGGCGAGGTCGAACACCGCCCACGAGCCGTCCACCAGGAAGCCCGACGGCGGGGTGAAGAACACGCGGAACGACAGGTCCTGCGGGCGGCTCGAAGGATCCAGCAGCACGTCGACGCCGCTGCCGGAGAAGACCTGCATTCCCAGCGCATCGATCCCGAGGACGGTCAGGAACCGGGAGCCGTCGAGCGACTGCAGCGAGACGGTGAGGCTGTCGTGGGTGATCCCGGCGAGGGCCGTCTCATCAGTGTTCCACGCGACATCGAGCTGGTAGCGGATGCCCGCCGAGACGCCGGCGGGCGGCAGGATCGCGGCGTAGGTGGCCAGTCCGGCGGGCTCAGGGGCGAGATTCGCTGTCGTCCCGACAGCGAACTCGATTCCGGGCGGATTCTGGGCCTGAAGGGAGACGGTCAAAAGCAGTCCGACCGCACCGCAGCCGAGCCGGAGCATGGAAGGCCGCACCGCGGCATCAGGCGGCTTCACAGGGCTGGACTGACATGGATCCCAAGGCATCCCGCCACCTCCCTTCGCAAACCTTGCCTCGGGGTTTCAAAAAATGTGTCGGCATTCCATGCATTGGGTTCCCAGGACCGGAAAGAGCGCCTTGGAACCCGGCTCCACGAGATCGGGGAAGAGGTGGCACCGGGCGGGTCGCGCCAGCGTCATGGAGTGCGCGAGTCCGCTCGCGCTTTGGGAATGCGACACGGATTCACACGGATCCCAACCAAGCGTGGAGACAGGACCTCATTGATTGGCAGCCGTTTGCCTCACTTCTCCCCGCTGAAAACTTGAAACTGAAAACTGAAAACTCCGGACATCCGGCTCCGAGCCTCAGAAGTAGGTGGTCGTCCGCTCGTACAGCCAGGTGGCGTCC
>CAIYXO010000779.1 GCA_903930165.1 uncultured Verrucomicrobiota bacterium
CCAGTTTCCTCCACCGGGTCACGGGCGGCCGCGCCTACTACATGGGTGGAGGCGGACCGACGACGCTCGAGGCCCCGTTCCAGATTGGGTTCCTCTCCCGCGCACTGATCAACTACCTGGAAGAACTCGGCGAACCCGACCCCTACGCCATGGCCATCGTTTCCGGGTTCGTGAACTGGAATCTCCGCTACGCGAACTACGGCTACTACCAGGATGCGATCACGGTGAACCCGGACACCGACGGTTCGGCCATGAGCCTCGTGGACCCGTCGCTCTGGCTCTATCTGAGGAACGGCGACACCACGCTGCGCGAGCATGCGTTGCGCTTCGTGGACGGCGGTTGGGGAACACCCCGCGAATTCGCCTCCCTCGGCCCCTATGTGGATCTCCGCCGTTGGTCGGGCGACTTCAACGGCCGCCTCGCCAGCCTGGTGATCTCCCAGCCGGAAACCTCTGCCACGGTGCGGATAGCACTTCAGGAAGGAATGCCCGGACTCTTCGTCCTCGGTCCCGCGGAGCGGGACTTGGTCCTCGAATCCAGCGGCGACCTGCGGAGTTGGGAGGAGTTCCGCCGCATTCTGGGCCGCGGTCCCACGGAACCGGTCCGCGTCGCCGTTCCGGCGACGGAACAAAACCGCTTCTGGCGCCTTCGAAATCCCTGAGCCGCACCCGCCGCGGCTCCTCCATTGGAGGGCGGATTCCGAAGCGTCCCCTCACTCCTTCATCGCTTCATCCCTTCAACCGCGGCGGCCCATCCCTACTCCGCCCGCAACGCCACCATCGGATCCACCTTCGCCGCACGCCGCGCGGGCCACCAGCAGGCGAACAGCGCCACCGCAGCGAGGAGCACCGTGACCCCGCCGAACGTCGGCGGATCCGTCGGCTGGATCCCGAACAGCAACCCCGACAACGCCCGGGCGACGGCCAGTCCCCCGGCCAAACCGATCAGGATTCCCGCCAGGGTCAATCCCATCCCTTGGCGCAGGACAAGGACGAGCACGTCCTCGAGCCTCGCGCCCAGCGCCATTCGGATTCCGATCTCCTGGATGCGTCGGGACACCGAATAGGCCATGACGCCGTAGATTCCTGTCGCCGCAAGGACCAACGCGAGGACGGAGAATCCCGCCAGCAACTGGGCATGCAGGCGTCGGTCGGCCAGGTTCTCGTCGAGCAGGCTGTCGAGCGACCGGACCGCATCGATCGGGAGGTTGGAGTCCACGGCCGCCACCGCGGCGCGGAGCACCGGACCCATCGCCTCCGGATCCTGCCGGGTCCGGACCACCAGGGAGGCATAGCCCCAGCACCGCTGCGAGAAGGGCAGGAACACCTCGGGCTCCGGCGGCTGGGACGACCCTTCCGACCGGACGTCCCCGACGACACCCACGATCCGGAGCCAGGTGTTGGTGCCACCCTCGATGTTGATCCGTGTCGAGGGGATCGAACCCGGCGGAGTCCCCGGGAAGTGGCGCTTCACGAAGGCGGCATTGACCACGGCCACCGGAATCGAATTGGTGGTGTCGGCGGACCCGAATTCGCGCCCGCGGAGCAACGGGATCTCCAGCGTCGAGAAATAGCCCTGGGAGACCTGGCGGTAGTTGGCATCGGTGGAGTCCGTGCCCGAAGAGCGGCCTCGGCCTTCGATCTCGAAGGTGACCTTGGAACGCATCCGTCCCTGGGGAAGCCCGAACACGGCTCCGGCCGCCTCCACGCCGGGTTGCGCCCGCAGGCGCTCCAGGACCTGCTGGAACACCGCCGCCTGGCGATCCCCGGTGGGGTAGGCGGAATCGGGAAGAAGGAGATCGGCCGTCGCCACGCCCTCGGCGCGGAAGCCGGGATCCACCTCCTGGAGCTTGATGAAGCTGCGCAACAGAAGTCCGGCACCGGCCAGCAACACCATCGAGAGGGCGACCTCGGCGACCACCAGCGACGCGCGGTAGCGGTTGCGCCTCAGCCCCTCGGATCCGCCACGGCCGCCTTCCTTGAGCACCTCGTTGGCGTCGGAACCCGAGGCACGGATCGCAGGAACCAGCCCGAACAGCAGGCCGGTCCCGAGGCTCACGCCGAGGGCGAAGAACAGCACCGGAAGGCTGAGCCGGATCTCGTCGGCCCTCGGCAGCAGCTGGGGAGGCAAGGCCCGGAACACCGCCACGCCGGCGTAGGCCAGCAGGATGCCGAACGCGCCGCCGACGGACGAAAGCGTCACGCTCTCCAGCAGGAGCTGGCGCAGGATCGCCCCGCGCCCCGCCCCGAGGGAGGCACGGATGGCGAACTCCTTCCGACGCGACGAGGCCCGGGCGAGGAGCAGGTTGGCGACATTGGCGCAGGCGATCGCCAGCACGCATCCCACCGCTCCCAGCAGGACCAACAGGGGCGTCCGCTTCTCGCCGACCACCTCCTCGTGGAGCGACACGACACGGGCGTTGAAGTCCTTCACGTCCTCGAACTCGGCGGCGATCCGCCCTGCGATGCCTGCGACCTCGATCCCGGCCTGGGCCGCCTTGATCCCGGTCTTGAGCCGGGCCACCACGCCCCAGCCATGGTTGCCGCGCTGCGTGAGTTCGGACTCGAAGAAGGCCGCGGGCACCCAGACGTCCAGGCCGCGAGACGGATAGCGCATGCGCGACGGCATCACGCCAACGACCACGTGGACCTCGCCGTCGAGGGTCAGCGACCGGCCCAGCACCGACGCCTCGCCGCCGAAGTCCCGCCGCCACATCTCCTCGCTGATGAGGGCGACCTGGTGACGTCCCCGCGCCTCCTCTTCCGCGGTGAAGGAGCGGCCGAGAATCGGTGGCACGCCGAGGACGGCGAAGAACCCGCTCGTCACCCGTGCCCCCTTGAGGCGCCTCGCCTCGCCCGCACCGGTGAGGTTGATGTCCAGCCACCGGTGGGCGGCCATCTCCGAGAAGGAGGCCGCCTGCCGGCGCCAGTCGAGGTAGTTGGCGACCGAGACCGGGACCCGCTCCACGCCGCGCACCGGGATCGTCTCGTGGATGCGGACCAGGCGGTCCGGCTCCGGATAGGGAAGCGGCTGGAGAAGCACGGCGTGGACCACGCTGAAGATGGCCGTGGTCGCGCCGATGCCCAAGGCGAGGGTGAGCACGGCCACTGCGGTGAAGCCGGGGTTCTTCAGCAGCTGGCGCAGGGCGAAGCGGAGGTCGTTCATCGGACGCTGTGGCTGATGGTCACGTTGCCGGCCTTGATCCGGACCCGGGCACGGGCCATTTCGAGACGGACCGGGGCCCCCTCCGGGATGGACGTCCACCGGCCGCCGTTCACGTTCAGCCGCCCCTGCTCGATCGTGACGTTCCCAAAGGGTCCGGAAATCACCGCCTGCCCCGCCTCCGTCACCAGCGAATGCGGTCCCTGGATCCGCGCGGAGATCGCATGTCCGGCCGCCTCGGTGACGAGGTCGGGTGGCTGGTCGCAGCCGCTCAACGTGGAGAGGAGAGCCACCAGCGTGAGCGGGAGCAGCGCAGGCTTCGTGTTCTTCATCGGAGGAAACGGACGGAGGTGTTTGGTCCAAGGCATGGAGGCATGAAGGGTTCCCGCGGCTTCATTCGCTTCGCAGCGCCACCAGGGGATCCACTCGGCTGGCCCGGCGGGCGGGAATCCAGCACGCGATCAGGGCGACCCCGAGCAGGAGGGCGCCTGCGAAGACGAGCACGACCGGGGTGTTGGGATTCAGGCCCGGGGTGATCGACGCGAGGATGCGGGCCATGCCGAGCGCACCCAAGCTACCGAAAATCAGTCCGCCGGCGCTTAGGCGCAGCCCCCGGCCGAGCACCAGCCAGAGCACGTCGCGGATCTGAGCGCCGAGTGCCATGCGGACGCCGATCTCGCGGGTGCGTTGGCCGACGAAGCCCGCGACCACGCCGTAGGTTCCGAGCGCGGCCAGCAGCAGACCGAGCCCGGCGAACGCCGAAAGCAGCCCCCCCCCGACCGCGGCCTGGTCGAAGAAGCCGTCGACGGCGGCCCGGACCGAGCCGGCCTCGCTCAAGGGCAGGTCCCGGTCCAGCTCCGTCACCACCTTCCTCAGAACCTCGGCCGTCACCGGCCCGCGCACCGCCACGACGAGGCCCGACGACGGATCCTGGGCCAAAGGGCGGTAGCACTGGAAACGGCTGGTCGGTTCCCCGGGATCGGTCGCCGACCGGACGTCCGCCACGACGCCGACGATCTCCTGCCATGCGCCGGGTTGGCCGATCCTCCGTCCCACGGCCGATCCCTCGGGCCAACAGGCATGGGCGAACGCCTCGTTGATCACGACGACGGCGGGCCGGTCGGAGGTGTCCGAGGAGGCGAACTCGCGGCCTTCCTTCAACCGGATCCCGAGGGTCGCGAAGTAGCCCGGCGAGACCGTCGACAGGGCGCTGAGCGTGCTGGAAACCTGGGTGGAGGAGGACTCGACTTCCAGGCCGACATGGCTCCGCGCGCCGGAGATCGGCAGGGAATTGGCCACGGCGGCCCGTTCCACCCCGGGCAATGCGGCCAGCCTCTGCTGGAGTCGTTCGGCGAAGGCGCGTCGGGAGACGGAGTCGGGATAGCCCGCCTCCGGCAGGTTCAGCCGACCGGACTGCAGGCCGTCCACGCGCCAGCCCGGTTCGGAGCCGCTGAAGCGGTCCAGCCCGTCGATCACCAGCCCGGCGCCCACCAGCAGCATCAGCGCGAGTCCGACCTGGCCGACGACCAGGCCGTTCCTCAACCAGGACCTGCCGGAGCCGGAGGCGCTGTCGCGGGCCCCCTGCTTCAGCACGGAATTCAGGTCGGCGCGCGAGGAGAGCCAGGCCGGCAGCAGGCCGAAGGCGAGGCCCGACACCGTCGCGGCGGCGAAGGCGAATCCCAGCACCGGCAGGTTCAGCTCGAGTCGGATCAGCGGCCGGCCGTCCTCGGTCAGACGGAGGAGCAGCCACCGGTTCGTCCAGTACGCGAACAGGAGGCCCAGGAGGCCGCCGAACACCGCGAGAAGCAGGCTTTCCGTCAGCAACTGGCGGACGAGGCGGCCGCGTGGTGCGCCCAACGCCCCCCGGATGGCGAGTTCACGCGACCGCAGCGCCGTCCGGGCGAACTGCAGGTTGGCCAGGTTGGCGCAGGCGATCAGCAACACGAAGCCGGCGAGCCCCAGGATCATCCAGAGCATCGTCCGGCCGCGTGGGTCCATGCGGGACTTGGCCAGCTCCTCCGCACGCAGGCCGAGGTCCGAGTTGGTCTCGGGATAGGCCTCCCGGAGACGGGCGGCGAGTGCGCCGAGACCCGCGTTCGCCTGGCCGAGGGTGACGCCGGGCTTCAGTCGGGCGAAGACGTCGAGGTACTGGTTTCCGCGCACCTCGACCTCGGCGTCGCTGAACGCGAGCGGACGGAGGATGTCGGCGGAACTCCAGCCCTGGCGGTCGGAAAACTCGGGCGGCATCACGCCCACGACGGTGACCGGCTCCCCGTCGAGCCGAAGAGTGCGGCCCACCATCGCGGGATCCGCGTTGAAACGCCGCAGCCAGAAGGCGTGGTTCAGGAGCACCACGTCGTTGCGTCCGGGCTGGTTCTCCTCCGGCAGGAAGGCCCTTCCGAGCCGCGGCGCGACGCCGAGCATCGGAAGGAGATCTCCGGTGACCAGTTCCATGCGCAGCCGTTCGGCCGGCTGGCCCGCCTCGGAGAGGTTGGCCGACCGCGACGTGGTGGCGGCCATGTGGGTGAAGAGCGAGTTCTGGCCGCGCTGGTCGAGGAAGTTGGCCGGCGAATGCGGCCAGCGACGCGAGTGCGGCGAAACGCGGAAGATACGCACCAACCGGTCCGCCTCCGGATACGGCTGGTCCGGCATGAGCATCGAGTGGAGCCCGCTGAACATCGACGTGTTCACACCGATGCCGAGGGCGAGGGTGAGCACGGCCACGACGGTGAATCCGGGGCTCTTCAGCAGCTGGCGCAGGGCGAAGCGGAGGTCGTTCATGGCTTCAAGGACTGGGATTCTTTGGGGTCGCCTCCAGTTGATGGAGGACGTTTCGCACACCCGAGACGACCAGTTCCGGATCCTCTCCCGGGAGGTTGTGGCCGCCGTGCTTGGATTGGAGAAGGGTGCTTCGGGTGGAGAGCCGTCTGTGTCCGTTCTGGATCTCGGTCCAGACGGCCTCGATCAGCTTCAGATTCTCGTCCGGCAGGCTTGGGTCGATCTTGAAGCCGGCGCTGTGCGTGAGGATCACGAGCGGCTTGTCGCCAAGAGAGCGGGCCCCCTTGATCTGTGAGGATGTGGCCTTCGGGTCGATCCTCTCCGGGTTCGAGTCGGGCTTGGTGCGGGAGGCGAGGAAACCGCGGACCTTCTGGAGCGATTCGGATTCGTCGGCCTTGGCCGGCCCGAAGGACGCGAGCCAGAGCTGCTCCTGGTCCGGATCCGAGGCGTCGACGAGGACCATGCCGGCGACCTTCTCGGGAAAGCGGCTGGCGAACATGCGGATGTGCAGGCCGCCGTAGGAGTGGCCCACAAGCAGGTAGGGTCCGGGAATCGCGGCCTTGGACAGGAGCGCGTCCAGGTCGGCGGCGATGTCCACGCTGGTGCGCGGAAACCTGGTGGCCGGATCGCTTTTGCCCAGGCCCGCCCGGTCGTACAGCACCACACGGTTCGACTTGGATAGCGCGTCGACCACGCGGGTCCAGGTTCCGCTCAGGGTCGGCGGCTCGCCCATTCCGGCCTCGATGACCACGGTCGGCGATCCGCTTCCGCGGACGAGCATTCGCAGCTTCCGGCCACCGACATCGACGGATTCCGCCGAGTCGACCGCAAGGAGAGGAGCGGCCGGGCCGAGGACTGCAATCAACAGGGGAAGGAATTTCATCGCGGGATTGGAGGGATCATTTCGAGCCATCGGAGATCATCGGGAGGTGGCGGACACTCTCGCGGCGACGCGACGTCCAGCCCCCAACTCGTAGGCCACCAGGCGTCCCTGGGCGTTGCGGATGAAGAGGCGTCCGTCCGCGAGGACCGGAGCCGACCAGCATTTCCCTCCAAGCGCCTGGAAGGAGGCGAGCACCTCCGCCTTCTTGGAGGAGGCGCGCAGGACGGCGACCTCCCCCTTGTCGGTCATCGTGATCAACCGGTCCCCGGCCGCGAGCAGCGAGCCCCAACCGTATCCCTTGCGGGACCACAGGACGCGTCCGGTGTCGGGCTCAAGGCAGGTGAGGGAGCCCTTCTGGCCGTTGGGTCCGAAGATCCCGTAGAGGAATCCGCCGACCAGCACCGGCGTGCCGGTCACCGCTCCGAGGGAACCGCTGCTCCAGCCCTTCTCGGGTTCGCCTTGCGAAGGCAGGCGGAGGAAGAACCCGCCCGCCTCCAGCGAGGTGAAGAGGACACCCGTCGGCGTCCGCACGGGATCGCCCGCCTTGAAGCTCACATGGAAGGGACGCTGCCAGCGGATGCCGCCGCTGACCGGGTCCACCAAGGCAAGCCGCTCGCTACCGGCCACGAAGAGCACTTCCCGGCCGCCCGCGGTTCCAGGAACCGGCGAGGTGTAGGTGTTCTCCTCGTCGCCGGACTTCCAAAGCAGGGAACCGTCCGCGGGATCCAAGGCGATCCCCGCGGTGCCGTAGTTCAGGATCAGGCGTCCACCGGAGAGGAGCGGCGAGCCGTTGAGGCCCCAGTTGCGGATCTTGATGCCGGTCGTCTCCGGCAGGTTCCGTTCCCATCGAACCCCGCCGGTGGCGGCGGCGAGGCACTGGACCCTCCCGCTGCGGGCGGCCACGAAGAGCCGGCCGTCGGCGAGCAACGGCGTGGAGCAAGGCCCTCCCTCGAACTGCCAGTCCATCAGTTCCTCCTTCGCCGCGGAACGCCAGCGCACGGATCCGTCGCCGGCATCGAGACAGGTCACCACATTGGATCCCCCCTGGTGTCCGTAGGCGAACACCGCGCCCGCGGCGGAGACGACCGTGGCGAGTCCCTTGCCGATCTGCGCGGACCACGCGAGTGCCGGTTCGCCTCCCGGCCAGGTGTGAGACCAGTCGGACTCGGTCGAGATTCCGTCCCGCCTGGCTCCGCGCCATTGCGGCCAGTCCGCCGCTTGGAGGAGATCGCAGGCCACGGCACCGGCCAGAAGTCCGAGACAGACCCAGCGGGAGAGGGGGCGAGACTGCCGGAAGGCGAAACCGGAAGACTTCGGTTGGGAGGAACTGCGGTTCATCTGGCGGCCCGATGCAGGGCCTGTGCCAGCGGACTCCGGGCCGTTTTCCGGGCTTTCGTGAAGGACGGGCGGGATGGGGTGACCGGAGACGGGAATCGCGATTCCCATCCGTGGGACGCGGCATCGGGGAAACGTTGATCGGAAGGACGGAATCCGGGTCGGAGGAACGGGAGGCATGACGGGAAGCGCGTCGGGCTCAACGTTCCATCCAACCGTCCTTGAGGCGGACGATCCGGGAACCGTAGCCGGCCCATTCCTCGTTGTGGGTCACCTGCACGATGGTGGTGCCCTCGCCGTGGAGCCGGCGGAAAAGTTCCATGATCTGCCGTCCCTGGTCCGTGTGGAGGTTGCCGGTGGGTTCGTCGGCGAGGAGCAGCGAAGGCTTCGCGATGACCGCGCGGGCGATGGCCACGAGCTGCTGTTGTCCGCCCGACAACTGGGCGGGATAGAGGTCCTTCGTCCCCACGATGCCGAAGCGGTCGAGCGTGTCCGCGACCAACGCCTCCCTTTCGGACTTCTTCACGTCGCGGTACGAGAGCGGGATGTCGAGGTTCTCGGCGACGGTGAGGTCGTCGAGCAGATGGAACTGCTGGAAGACGAAGCCGACATGCTTCTTGTTGAGGGCGGCGCGTTCGCGGACGCCCAGCTTGTGGACCTCGGTCCCATCGAGCCGGTACTCCCCTTCCCACTCGTGGTCGTAGAGGCCGAGGATGGAGAGGAGGGTCGACTTGCCGGCCCCGCTCGGGCCCATGAGCGTGACGAAGTCACCGGCAGGGATGTCGAGGTTCACCTGCTGCAGCACGTGGGTGAAACCGGCGCGGGTCTTGTAGGCCCGGGAAAGATTTCGGAGGGAGAGCATTGGGGGATTCGTTCGTTGTCGGTTGTCCGTTGCCAGTTGCCAGTAGTCCGTGGGTCGCGGACTGCTCGAGGTCTGCGGTGGGTTCCAATCCCGAGGACAGGAGCCTTGACACCGGAGACCTCGCCCATGACCACTGACCACTGACCACTGACCACTGACCACTGACCCAACTCAGCCGCGGGTCGAAGCCGATTCCGCCACCTCCTCGACGACGCGTCCGTCGAACAGGTGGATCTGGCGATCGGCGTGGCGGGCGAAGCGGACATCGTGGGTCACCATGCAGATCGTGGCTCCCTCTCGGTGCAGTTGGCGCAGCAGGTCCATGACGGCCTCGCCATTCTTGGAGTCGAGGTTCCCGGTCGGCTCGTCGGCGAGCAGGATGCTCGGTTTGCCGCCGAGGGCGCGCGCCACGGCCACGCGTTGCTGCTGGCCGCCGGAGAGCTGGCTCGGGTAGTGCCGCATGCGATGGCTCATGCCGACCTTCTCCAGCGCCTGGGTGGCGCGTTCGTGGCGCTCGGCTGCGCCGAGCCCGCGGTAGGTCAGCGGCAGCTCCACGTTCTCCAGGACGGTGAGGTCGCCGATGAGATTGAAGCTCTGGAAGATGAAGCCGATCTCGCGGTTTCGGATGCGGGCGCGTTCGGCGTGGTCGATGCCGGAGACGTCGTTCCCGTTGAGCAGGTAGGATCCCTCCGAGGGCGAATCGAGCAGTCCGAGGATCGCGAGCAGCGTGGACTTCCCGCAGCCGGAAGGTCCGGCGATCGAGACGTACTCGCCCTGGTCGATGTGGAGGTGGATGCCCGAGAGGGCGTGGGTCTCGACCTCGTCGGTGAGGAAGACCTTCTTGATGCCGGTTAAGGAGATCAGGGAATTCATGAGGTTGGCCACGGAGACACGGAGGACACGAAGGCAAAGTGATTTCGAGGTTCCCGGCGTAGGAACGGATTCAGAGAACCATCCGCTTGATGCCGTCCTTGAGCAGACGACTGTTGAAATTGAGAAGGAGACCGATCCGACAGCCGGACAAGCGCAGATAGGAGAGCAGCTGGGCTTCGAAGACCGGATCCGGTCGCTCGACACTCTTCACTTCCACGATGAGGCAATCCTCGACGAGGAGATCGATCCGGAGTTCTCCGAGGCAGGTTCCCTTGTAGCGAACGGGCAACGCAACCTGACGCCGTACCAGC
>CAIYXO010000780.1 GCA_903930165.1 uncultured Verrucomicrobiota bacterium
CTGCCGCCATTGAAGTGCGGATGTCCCCGACACCCGAATCCGACTCCCCTCTTCCCGGCGAACCGCGCTCGGCCGGTGAAGGAGATGTCACGCCCACGGCCGAGCGGCTATGGTTTCCCGCGAAAGCATCTTCATGGCCCTCAAAGCGACGATCCACAAAGCCCGCATCCAGCTCGCCGACATGGATCGCAACATCTACCGGGACCACTCGGCCACGATCGCGAGGCATCCTTCCGAGACCGACGACCGGCTGCTGGTCCGGCTGCTGGTCCTCGCCTTGCAATGGCCGGAGGATCCGGATGCGGGCCCGTTGGAGCTGGGCAAGGACCTGTGGGAACCGGACGAACCCAGCCTGTTCCAGAAGGACCTCACCGGACGCATCGTCCACTGGATCGACATCGGCCAACCGGACGAAAGGCGGCTGCTGCGAACCTCCTCCCGCGTGGAGCGGCTCACGGTCTACGGCTATCACTCGACGACCTCGGCCTGGTGGCAGGATCTGGCCCACCGCGTCACCCGGCTCTCGAACCTCTCGGTCTGGCAGATCCCGGCGGAGCAGGGCCGGGCTCTCGGAGAACTGGCGCAACGGACCATGGAACTGCAGATGACCGTGCAGGACGGCGTTGTCTGGCTGAGCGACGACAGCCGTTCGGTGGAGGTGGCCCCGCAGAGGCTCCGTGGCGATCTTCCAAGCTGAACCGGCCGCAGGCAGCGGGAGCGAAAGGGAACTCACGCAAAAACGCCAAGCCGCCAAGTGGGGGCGGATTCGGAGTGGGAATGGCCGCAACTGGAAGGCATCCGGATTTGGCACCTCGGGGCTGCAGTTCTGTGTCCGGTGCTTCGCGGCTTGGCGTTTATGGGTGAGGGTTCCCTTCCGGGTGAATTCGCCGGGATCGACACGAGAAACGCCTTGCCCCTGCAGGGGGCTGCGCGGACGATTTACCTCCAGCCGGTCCGCCCACCGCCGGCCCAGTCAACGCGCGCATGAGCCCCAAATCACCGATCTCCTCGCCCTTCCAGGTCCGCGGATCCGCCATCCGGAACGCGGCATTCACCCTCATCGAGCTGCTGGTGGTGATCGCGATCATCGCGATCCTGGCCGGAATGCTCCTGCCGGCCCTGGCGAAGTCGAAGGAAAAGGCCGTGACCATCCAGTGCCAGAACAACGTGAAGCAGATCACGCTGGCGATGCACATGTACATCGGGGACTCGGCCGACTTCCTGCCCGAGCCGAACTGGAATGCCCCTTGGACCCGCAAGGGCTGGCTCTACGACGCCGCATTGGGAACCCCGCCGGACATCACCCGCAACCCATGGGCCACCAACCAGGCCGCCGCCTACGCATCGGGACTCCTTTACCAGTACATCGGAAGCCCTGCCGTATTCCGCTGTCCGGTCGACCGGACGAACAAGCCGGTTTGGCGCAGCCGCTCGCAGAAGATGTCGAGCTACCTGATGAACGGTGCGGTCTGCGGATTCGGCGGCGTCTCGCCGGGCTCCTACAAGTCGACCCAGTTCCAAGCCGACGCCATCATCTTCTGGCAGGCGCTTGAGACGAACCCGGGCGACTTCAACGACGGCTCCAGCAGCCCCGCGGAAGGCATCACCAAGGTCCACACGGTCGGCACGACGGTCGGAGTGGTCGACGGCCACACCGAGTACCTGAAGACGGTGCGCTTCTACGCCGAAGGGAACATCGGCACCAAGAACCGCCTCTGGTGCAATCCGGGTTCCGTGAACGGCCGCTGAACGGGAAGCTTCGAACTCCCAAACCCGGATGAAATCCCACCTTCGCCCCCTCGTCCTGACCGCCCTTGCGGCGACGATCCTGACCGCCTGCTCCAAGCAGGATCCCGCCGCCGAACTGGAGAAGGCGGCTGCCGCGATGGAGAAGGCCGCGCCCCCGGCCGAGGCGGCGCCCGCGGAGGCGGGGATGACTCCCGTGCAACAGGTGAAGGAAGCCATCACGGAGCTGAAGTCCGGCAAGATGGAGGATGCGGTGACGCGGCTGCAGCTGCTGCGTTCGCAGACGGCGCTGACGCCGGAGCAGCGGATGGCCTTGCAGGACAGCATCGCGGCGGTCGTCGCCGAGATCTACAGCCTCGCCGAGCAGGGAGATCCCAAGGC
>CAIYXO010000781.1 GCA_903930165.1 uncultured Verrucomicrobiota bacterium
GTTGCCGCCGCCGACCGTCGACTCGGTGGCCGAGGCGCGGCCGCCCGTGCCGCCGGAAATCACCGAGGACTGGCCGGAGGCGATGTTGTTGAGTCCGCCACCCACGGTCGCGTTGTCCGCCGTGGTGCTGTTGCTGCCGCCGCCGGCCACCGTCGAGCGCTGGTTCGCCGCGATGTTGTCGGTGCCGCCGGCCACCGTGGACGACGCGCCGGAGGCCCGGTTGTTCTGTCCGCCGCCGATCGTGGAGGCGTTGCCGCTGGCGACCTGCTCGACCGCGGCGCGAGTCACCTGGAGATCGGTCGCCGAGGTGCCGCGGGAGTTCCCGCCGGCCGCCTGGATCGGCACGTTGATCTGGAGCGCGGAGCTGCCGCCCTGGACGAGGGACGTTCCGGAGGCGTTCACCACCGAGACCGCCTGCCGGGCAAGGAAGCTGTAGGGCGAGGTCATCAGCCGCAGGCGTGGGGCGATCTCGACGTCGCTCGAACCCAGGCCCGGGGCCTTGACGGTCACGCTGACGTACCGGTCGGAGACGTCCGTGCCGGTGAACACCGCGGAAAGGGACGGCCGGCTCTCGCCGCTGACCGCGCTGCCCTCGCCGAGGAGCACGTTGAAGAAGCCCTTGTCGACGGTGACCGTCTGCTGCTCGGACCAGAGCCGCGTGCCGCCGGTCTGCGCGGTCCAAACGCGGAAGACCACGTCGTAGTTGCGGGGGGCCGAGTTGCCGAGGGCGGTCCCGTTGGCGTCCACCAGGAAGCCCTGGTAGGTCATGCGCTCGGGCGGGTTGGAGTTGGCCTGCGCCCGTGTTTCTACGGCGCTGGCGGCGGCGAGGAGCAGGGCTCCGAGGAGCGGGAGGAGACGGCAGGGTGTCTTCATGCGTTTCGGAAAGTCTTGGTTTTCGGGGACAGGAGGGCCGGAGGGCGTTTCGTTCGGTCAGTTGCGGGTGAGGACGGGGACGTCGGACACGCGTCGGAGGATCAGCGATCCGGAGATGTCGTAGGTGCGGCTGTCGCTGCCGCCTCCGAGGAAGTCCAGCACCTCCTCGTAGACGCCGTCGATGCGGTCGGAGGCCGCGGTGAGCGACCTGAAATCGGTGCCCGGAGGACGGATCCGGAGCCGGACGAGCCGGTCGACATCCCACGACTCGCGTCCCCGCGGAAGGGTCTGCGCGAACCCGGTGTCGAGGGTGTCGTGGTCCGGGTGGTAGGTGTGGAGGAACGGGTTGGAACGATGGTCGTTGTAGGGCAGCAGGACACGGGTCTCCAACACGCCGTCGCGGACGAAGCCGCCGTTGAACGCCCAGGGCTGGTTCGTCGCGCTCCACGGGAAGAACACCGAACTCAGGCGCCGGGCCGAGGAGAGCGTCGACGTGCCCAGCAGCTCCTCGCGCAGAGCGACCACCGGGTTGGTGGACGGACCGAGCCCGACGTAGGCCCGCTGCAGAAGGAACGCGTTGGTTCCCTCGACATGGACCAGCAGGCGGACAGGAAGCGGCCGCGCCACCGGACCGAGGCTGTTCATGCTCTCGAGCCGCACCGGACGGCCGTCGGGACCTAGGACGGTGGTCCCGTTGGTCCCGCGGACGTATCGGGCGAGGGAGTGCCGCACTCCGGTGACCTCCGCGTCGCCGATCCAGAGTCCCGACCAGGAGCCCGACTCCGCGGAGACCGGGATGTCGACCTGGGCCAGTCCGAGGGAATCGGTGAAACGGAGGATCGCCGCGAAGGCATCGCCCTCGTTTCCGCGCATCGCGTAGCGGTCGACGCCGAGGACCACCTCGAGGTCGGAGTCGGGCTGTCCGGCGGGCGCGAGGCTCCAGGAACCGCCGTTGGTCGTGGTGATCGCGGAGTGGGTGAAGGTGAGGTTCGTGGTGTTCATCGCGCCACGCAGCAGCAGCGGCGGTTCGCCGGCGATGGATGCCTGGCCGGAAGGGGCGCCTTCGGAGGAAACCATGGCCATCGTGACGGTCACGGAACGGGTCGAGCGGTTCCGGAGCCGGATGCGCTGTTCCCCGGCGCGTCGGCCGAAGACCACGCCGCGGGAATCCTGGAGCACCACCTCGACCGGGGCGAAGTACCGGTTGAACTGTTCGCCGGCCTTGACCCAGTAGGCCTCGCCGCGACGCAGCTGGGTCGTCCGCAGGGCGAAGACCCGGGCGGGGTTCCCCGCATCCAGCTCGCCGGTGTTGTAGCGGTAGAGCTCGAGTTCGCGGAGCAGGTCGCCGGCGGGATTGAAGTAGGTGTCGATCGCGACACCGCTTCCGGCGACGACCGGGAATCCGAGGAAGTTCAGACCGGTCGCGGTCCACTGGTTGCGCGGAGGAACCGGACGCCCCTTCAGGCGCAGGGTGTAGTTCGTGCCGACCGCCCCCAGCTTCACCAGACAGGTCGCGTTGGCAGGAAGGCTGTGGAGCTCCGAGGCGGGACCGAGGGCGCGTTTCCAGCTGCTCCACTGGGAGATCGTGGCCGTGGGAACCTGCGGGCTCTGGACGAACTGGGAAGTGCCGATGGCCGGCGTCCACAGCCAGACCTCTTCCACCGGATTCGAGGCGTCGGCGCCGATCAGCGTGTCGAGATTGGCGTACGAAAGGTCGACATGGAACTGCACCGCGTTCCAGCCGGGACGGAGTTCCAGGGGCTGGGTGAGCCACTGGGCCCGCAGGACCGGCACAGCGGCCAGCAGCAACGCCA
>CAIYXO010000782.1 GCA_903930165.1 uncultured Verrucomicrobiota bacterium
ACGCCTCCGACCACCGGCCAGTACATCTTCTACGTTTCCGGCGACGACAACTGCGCGCTGTACCTCTCGACGGACGACAGTCCGGCCAACAAGCGCCTGATCGCCCGGGAACCGGAGTGGAACGGCTTCAAATCGTGGACCACGCTCGACCGTCGTCCGGCTTCCGCCAACATCGATCCCGCCCAACGTCAGCCGAACATCTCGCTGCCGGTGTCTCTGGTTGGAAATCGCCGCTACTACATCGAGGCGGTCATGAAGGAGGGCGGTGGTGGTGACAATCTGTCGGTGGGTTGGTCCCAAGGAACCACGATTCCGAGCACCGACGACGAGATCGCGATTCTCGACGCCTCGGTGATCGGAACCATCGCCCCGGACGCCCCGGTGTTCCGTCGGCAGCCGCAGGATCAGACGATCTCCCAGAACCGTCGTGCGACGCTGACCGCTTGGGGTCAGGGCACGCCGGCCAACAACACGGCTCCGGACGCGACGCTGATCGCCCCGGTCACCACGCTTCAGTGGTACCAGGGCAGCACGGCGATTCCTGACGCGACCAATGGTGTCCTCACGACGCCGGTGTTGAGCGCGGCCGGTTCGCAGACGTTCTACGCTGTGTTGACCGACGGGTCCCAGACCGCGACGAGCCGTGTGGCGACCGTGACCGTCTCCGCGGACACCACGGAGCCCCAGATCGCCAACGCCCTGTCGGCCGCCTCCTTCGACAAGGTCACCGTGACCTTCGACGAAGGCATGTCGTCGACCGGACTCGGCACCGCTGCCAACTACAGCATCTCGGGCGGCATCACCGTCTCGAGCGTCGAGGTCATCAGCGACCGCCAGGTCCGCCTGAGCACCTCCCGTCAGCCGGGCGACCAGCAGTTTACCCTCACGGCCAACAACCTGACCGACCTCGCCGGCAACCGTCTGACCGCGAACACCAGGACCTTCCGGTCGTTCGTGTTCAAGTCGGGATTGGTTGCCTATGAGCGGTGGAACAACGTCGGTGGAACCGCCCTGAACGACACCACCACCAACGTCGTCAACGAGCGCGCTGCGGATGTCAGCACGGTTGTTGCCGGGTTCCAGGCTCCGACCGGTGTCGCGGACAACTTCGTTGCCAGCCTGACCACCTACTTCGTTCCGGCGACCCCCGGCGACTACGTGTTCTTCCTGTCGGCCGACGACGGTGCCCACCTCTACCTGAGCACTGACGACAATCCGGCCAACGCCAAGCGCATTGCCGCTGAGCCCCAGTGGAACGACCCCCGCCAGTGGCGTCTGACCGACCGCCGCAACGTGGATTCCCCGGAGAACCGTTCGGACACCTACCTGGAAACCGAGTGGGCCACCGGCAACACGATCACGCTCGCCGCGGGTCGTCGCTACTTCATGCAGTTGTACTACAAGGAAGGCGGCGGCGGCGACAACGGCGGTGCGACCATGAGCCTCGCCTCCGCGGTCACCGACACCAATCCGGCCAACGGCTCGGAGACCACGCTCACCGGAAGCCTGATCGGCAACTTCGTCGATCCGACCACCCTGCCTCCGATCCTCCTGACCCGTCCGTCCGGCATCGACTTCACCCGTGGCGAATCGGTTAGCCTCACCGCGACTGTAGAGTCCGCGGTCCCGCTCACCCGGGTGCAATGGTTCCGCAACAAGGTTGCCGTCGCGGGAGCGACCAACCTGACCTACACCATGCCGAGCGCCGGTGTGGGTGACATCGGCGACTACTACGTGGTGGTCGAGAACGTGAACGGCTCGGTCGACTCCCAACCCGACAACAACTGCCGTGTCCTGATGAAGGGTGGCTTCGTGGTCGAGGCGGAGGACTTCAACCACAGCGGTGGCCAGACGGTGGCCGCGGCCAACACCCAGCCGGTCGCCGCCAGCCTCTACGCGGGCTTGGATGGTCTCCCTGGCATCGACTTCCACCTGGGCAACCAGTCCACGACCGACGCCGCGGCCAACGGCAATGCCTACCGCAACGGCTACAACGATCCGACGCTCGGTGCCGTCGCGTTCCCGACCGCTCCCGAGGAGCTGGGCAATCCTGACATCGCCGGCGACAATGGTGATTCCACCCACCGCCGCCGTGGCGACTACGTCGCGACGACGAACTTCAAGATCGGTTGGAACAGCGCCGGTGAATGGTTCAACTACACCCGCAACTTCCCGGCCGGCCGTTACAACGCCGTTCTCGCCGCCTCCCGCGACGTGAGCGATGCCAACCGCATCCAGAGCTCGCTCTCCAAGGTGACCGCTGGTGCCGCCACCGCGACCCAGACGGTCGAGGTGCTCGGCACCATCGCCGCCAACGGCTCCGGCGGCTGGAGCTCCCTCGACATCCTGCCCTACCGCGCGGCGGACGGCAGCGTCGCCGTGTTCGAACTCGGTGCCAACAGCACCGTCCGCATCACGAACACCAGCACCGGCGAGGACCACGACATCGACTACCTGATCTTCTACCCGGCTCCGGCCGAGGCGGGACGCATCACCGGCTTCCGCCGCGATGGTACCGATCTGGTCATCGACTTCACCGGCTCCCTGTCCTCCTCGGACAGCCTCGGTGGTACCTACGCCCCGATCACCGGCACCGGCACGGTCCGGATCCCGTTGAACTCGGGCGCCACCACGCGCTTCTTCCGCGCGCAGTGAGGTCGGTAACGGCTTGAACAAATTCAAGGGGGCCGGGCGTTCGCCCGGCCCCTTTTTTCGTCCCGCACCATAACTTCCCGGAGTAGCACTTCCCCGTGCGCAGACGGCTCCATTCGATCCTTGCCCTCCTTTTCCTGCATTCCGCCCTCCGCGGACAGGAAACCGTTGCCTTGGAGGAGCGTTTGGAAGGGCTGCGTCTGGCCCGTCAGCATTGCGTCACCTGCCATCTCTTTCCGGATCCATCCGCGTTGGATCTCAAGACCTGGCATGACGAGGTCCTGCCTCGGATGAAGTACAGGCTGGGCTTCACCAGCCCCGAACTGGAGAAAAGCACCAACATCCAGATTCTCCGGGAGCACCGCCGCATTCCCCTGAAGCCCGTCATGACCGAGGCCCAGTGGATGACGCTTTCCCGGTTCTATTTTGCCGAAGCCCCCGCCGCTCCGCGGCCTCAGGTCGATCACGAGCCGATAACCGTCGGCGGGACGCCTTTCGATGTCCGCCTTCCCATCCTCAGGCTGACCAACCAGTCGGTCTGTGCCGTCGCCATCCGCCCCGGTTCTCGCGAGATCTGGATCGGGCAGGACCATCCCGGGATATTGCTCCGTCTCGGGTCGGACGGCGCGCTTCTGGAGTCCTTTCCCCTCTCATCTCCACCGGCACGGATCCGGTTCAAGGACGCCCAAGCATGGGTCGCCGGCATGGGGGTCCTCACCCCGAACGACCAGAGTTCCGGGGCCCTGTTCCGTGTCGCGGCCGGGGCGTCGCCCTCGTCGATTCTGTCCGGTCTTCGTCGTCCCGTGGACTTCCTCGATGCCGACTTCGACGGAGATGGCGCTTCCGAGTTCGTCGTCGCCGAGTTCGGCAACAACATCGGTCGTCTGTCACTTCACCATCCCGGGATTTCCAAACCTTCGGAGCTTTCCGGTCTTCCGGGTACCGTCGCCTTGGAAGCCGCCGACCATGACGGCGACGGTCGACTCGACTTCGCCGCGCTTGTTTCCCAGGAGACGGAATCCCTTTTGCTTTTCCAGAACGACGGGAAGGGTGGGTTCCGTCGGAGCAGCCTACTCCAGAAGCCGCCCCAGCATGGACACAGCCATTTCGAGTCCGCGGATTTCGACGGGGACGGGCGACGTGAGTTCCTCGTCTGCAACGGCGACAACGGCGAGTTCAATTCTCCGCTCAAGCCGTATCACGGCGTCCGGATCTACCGTCGTGCCGAGGCCGGAATGGAGGAGAAGTGGTTCTATCCGCTGAACGGAGCCTACTCCGCCCATGCGGCCGACTACGACGGGGACGGGGATCTCGACGTCGCGGCGATCTCCTATTTCCCCGACTACGCTGCGAATCCGCGCGAGAGCTTCGTCTACTTCGAGAACCTGGGCGGATGGCGGTTCCGTCCCTCCACGATCAAGGAATGCATCGCCGGCCGCTGGATGGTGATGGCCTCCGGGGATCTCGACGGCGACGGCGACGAGGATCTGGTGCTCGGGTCCTACATCCGAGGCCCCACCACGGTGCCGGAGTTCCTGATGCGCACGTGGGATTCCTCCAGGATCCCGCTGCTGATCCTGCGCAACCGGACCCGGTGAACCGCTGGCAGCGGGTCAGCCGCCGATGCAGCTCATCGTGCGTGCGGGTTGTTGGAAGTCGGCCTGTCCGATCCGGTGACCGGCTTCCTTGCCTGCGACCTTCTCGACGAGAAGGCGGGCGATCTCCCCGTCGGTTCCGCCTCCGCGGAGCAGGGGACGGAGGTCGTGTTCCTCCAGGCTGAAGAGACAGGTGCGAAGCTTGCCGTCGGCGGTGATCCGAAGTCGGTTGCAGTGCCCGCAGAAGGGTTCGCTCACCGGCGCGATGATCCCGATCTCGCCGGGCCCGCCGTCGATCGTCCAACGCCGGGCGGTCTCGGACGGGTTGGCCGAGGCGTCCACCGGGGCGAGCGTGAAGCTCCGGCGCAACATCTCCAGGATCTCCCGGCCCGGCACCACAAGATCCTTCTGCCAGGATCGGCTTGAGTCGAGGGGCATGAACTCGATGAACCGCAGGCTCAGCCGTTCCTGTCGCGCGAACCGTGCCAGCTCTGGAACCTCGTGATCGTTCATCCCGCGGATCACCACCGCGTTCACCTTCACCGGATCGAATCCCAAGTCCCTCGCGAGGCGGATGCCGGAAAGCACGGAGGCCAAGCCGTCGCGTCCGGTCATGCGACGGAAATTGGCCGGATCGAGGGAATCCATGCTGAAGCTGACCCGCTGAAGCCCAGCGAGTCTCAGGGCCTTGGCCTTTTCGGCGAAGAGGGCTCCGTTCGTGGTCAGCGCCAGGTCCCGGATTCCCGGGATTCCGGCGATGGAGGAGACCAAGGCGTCCACACCTTGGCGAAGCAGCGGTTCCCCGCCGGTGATGCGGACCTTCTGGATCCCCAAGGCAGCCGCCACCTGGACGATCCGGGTGATTTCCTCATAGGTGAGCAGCTCGGAGCGCGGCTTCCATTCGCGGTGGATCGGAACCGGGGCCGATGGCTTCGGATTGCGCAGGGAATCGAAGCGCGTGCGATAGAAGTTGGCGGCCTCCTCGGTCTCGGGCAGGCAATAGAGACACCGGAAATTGCAGCGGTCGGTGATGCTGACCCTGAGGTCCCGCATCACCCGACCGTGTGAATCTCGCAGTTCGGCGCCCATGTCCGATCAGACTAGACCGGATCGCGCCGGAGGAAAACCGATCCCACCACCTAGTTTCCGGTGGGGGTGGTGATCTTCGAGGAACCATCGGTCCCGACCTCGACCTTCAACGGAAAGGCGTTGGTCGCGGTGGCCTTGGGCGCCGGAGGACGGACGCCTTCGTTGATGAGCTGGGCACCCTTCTTTTCGAAGCCGTAGAGTCCCCGCCGGATGAAGTCCAGGCGGCGGGCGATGCTGAGCTCCTCCTTGAGCTTGCGGACCTGATCCCGAAGGACGGCGAGGTCGTTGAACTTCTTCTCCAGTTCGTTCTTTTCGGCGATCAGGCGCTTGAGCTCCTTCTTCAACGAATCCCGATCGCCCTCGCTGGCGGCCAGTTTGCGCTCCGTCTCCTTGATCTGCGACTCCAGCGTCCCGATCTGACCGGTGAGCTCACCCATCTTCTTGGTCAAGTCGTCCTTCTCACCCTCGAGTCCGCTGATCTGCTTGTCGCGTTTCTCGATTTCCGCCCGGGCGGCGTCGGCAGCCGACTTGGCCTCGGCTTCGGTCTTCGACAACGTCGTCGCGACGAACGTCCACTTGTTCGAGAAGGTGTTCAGCTCCTCGACCCGTTGGACGAGGTTCGTCTCCAGGTTGGCGTTGACCCGGACCTGTTCGGTCAGTTTCGCGGTGGTCTCGACCAGATCCTTCGACAGGCGGGCCTTTTCCGCCTCCAAGGCCAGGCGGTTCTTCTCGGCCTTGTCATGGTTGACATACCAGCCGGCCCCGACGCCGATGCACGCCAACGCCAGCAACACCGCAACAACACTCGCTTTCATGGTCTTTTCCTCGATGAACCGTCAGGAAGGGATGCCCCCTCCGGGCGGATAGACCCTCAAATCGGGGATTCATTCAATGAAGGACCGCTCCTTGCATCGCAGGACTCCCCCTTTAACGTCGGCCCATGCTGATACCCGACCGTGCGGGCGTCATGATCCTGGGGGAGGCCAGCCTGTTTCCGCAGGCCATGCTGCCCCTCTTCATTTTCGAACCCCGCTACCGGGCCATGCTTTCGGACTCCCTCGAGTCCCACCGGATGTTCTGCCTGGCAATGCAACGTCCTGATGCCAAGAGGGAATCCCCCTGCCACGTGGCCACGCTCGGCCTTGTGCGCGCCTGCGTCCGCAACGACAACGGAACCTCCAATCTCGTGCTTCACGGAATCTTCCGTGTCCAGTTGGGAAAGATCGTCCAGACCCGTCCCTATCGGAAGCACCTGATCACGCCGATGGTCGAGACCAGCGGATCGGAACAGGACCTCGGAAATCTCGTCACCCGCACTCTCGACCTGGTGGACGCCCGCCTACGGCAGGAGCAGCCGGTTCCGCTCGAGCTCATCCGTCAGCTCGCCACCGGTACCTCCGCGGTGGGCGATGCGCAGGTCGAGGACTGCGTCCGGGCTCTCAAGCACATCGGAGACGTCGGTCGCTTCACCGATCTCATCGCCACGCTTCTGCTTCCCAATCCGCTGGCCCGACAGGTCATCCTGCAGACCGTCGACACCGGTGAGCGGCTCCGTCACCTTGTGGCCTTCCTCGCCGCCGAGGTCGCACGGGGCGCACGGGGCGAGGACAAACCATGAACACGACGCCACTTCCAGAAGACCGCCTTTCAGGGGCCGACATCTCGGCGATCCATGCGGCCTTGTTCGAGCAGTTGGTGTCCGGCCACGGACAGATGGTCCTGACGTTCCTTGGGAAGATTCCCGATCCGAACGGAGACATCCTGCCGGAACCCGACCTGGTGGCGGCGAAGATCTTCATCGACCAGTTGGAGATGCTCCAGGTCAAGACCCGGGGCAACCTTGGCCCCAAGGAGTCTGCATTGCTGGCCGAGACCCTCCGGGTGACCCAGGAGGCCTTCGCCGAGCTCTTCGACGCGCAGAATTCCGCGATGGATTGAGCTTCGCCGTGGGCAAATACCTCCACGTCTTCGGCCTGGGCATCCAGAACACGCTCGTCTACCGGATCAATTTCCTGTTCCGCGCCGCCTTCGGACTCGTCCCGCTCGCCGGAACCCTCTTCCTCTGGAAGTCGATCTACGCGGGCAAGGAGCCGGGCGCCGTCCTCGGGGGTTACACGTTGGCGCAGATGATCAGCTATTACCTGCTGGTCACCTTGGTGGATGCGGTCACCGCGGTGGCGGAGGACGACTGGCAGATCGCCGCCGACATCAAGGATGGCCAGGTCAGCCAGTTCCTGCTCAAGCCGATGGATTACCTGACCTACCGACTCTGCCTGTACGGTTCGGGTCGCGCGGTCTACACGACCATGGCCCTGATCCCGGTGAGCGTGTTCATCGTGTTCCAGCGCGAGAACTTCGTGCTCCCCTCCGATGCGGCGACGCTTTCGGTGGCGTTGGCTTCCATCGTGATGGCAGGGATCCTCCAGTTCTTCATCGCCTACATGGTCGCGCTGCTCGCGTTCTGGGTGCTGGACGTGAGCACGTTCATCTTCATCCAGTTCGCCTTCGAATACATCGCCAGTGGACATCTCTTCCCCTTGGACATCCTGCCGGTCGCGTTGCAGAAAGTGGTCCTGCTGACCCCCTATCCCTACCTGCTCTATTTCCCCGTGGGCGTCTACCTGGGCCAGATCCGTGGGGTGGCATTGTGGCAGGGAATCGGGATGCAGGCGGGCTGGATCCTGGTGGCCTACCTGGGAGCGCGATGGATGTGGTCCCGGGGACTGCGCACCTACACGGCGGTGGGCGGATGAACGCGGCCTTCGCAACCGTTCGAAGGTACGCCGGGATTTATGCGGCGCTGATCCGCTACTCGCTCATCCATGAGATGCAGTTCAAGGCGAACTTCCTCCTGTGGATCCTGGTCGAGGGGCTGTGGTTCGGGCTGCAGATCGCCTTCATGACGGTGCTGTACGGCCACACCGACAGCATCGCCGGCTGGTCGCGGTGGGAGGTGGTGCTGTTGGTGGGCTGCAACCAGTTCATCCAGCAGCTCTTCCACATGCTGTTCGTGACCAACCTCTCCAACCTCTCGGAACTGATCCGCAAGGGGACTTTGGATCTCCTGTTCCTGCAGCCGGTGAACACCCGGTTCCTGATCTCGGTGAAGAAGTTCGAGATCGGGAACATCGCCAACGCGCTCATGGGTCTGGCAGTGGTGGGATATGCGCTGGTGAAATTGGATCGGGTTCCCTCGGTCGCCCAGTGGCTGGGCTTCGTGGTGGTGTGCGTGGCCGGATTGGCCATCCACTATTCCCTGATGTTCCTGCTCGCCTGCATCGCCTTCTGGACGGTCCGGGCCCAGGGGATCGTCTGGGGCTACTACAACCTGTTCAACATCGCGCGTCTCCCGGCCGACGCCTTCCCGCGCGGCGCCTACCGGGCCGTCTTCACCTGGGTGCTGCCCATGCTCCTCGTCTCCAATGTCCCGGCCAAGCTGCTGGCGGACCGCCTCGGTTCCCCATGGGAGCTGATGCCGCTGATCGGCATGGCGGTCGTCTGCTTCGTGGCCAGCGAACTCTTCTGGCGCATGTCCCTCCGCCACTACACCAGCGCCAGTTCCTGAACGGGATGAAAGGGTGACCCAGGCCCGCCGGCAGGACGTTCGTGGATGTCTTCCGCTGCTGGGTCAGCCGGGGGAAGGCTGGGCTAGGCCAGAAACCGGGATTTCAGGTCCGGAGTGGGCACCATGCAGGTCTCGGTGCGGCCGAACCAGCGGTAGCGGTTCCGTGCCACCCACCGATAGACGGGATCCCTCAGGGCACGCGGGATGAACCGCAGCGGCCACAGGCAAACCCAAAGCCCGCCGAGTTCACGGGCGATCCTCAGGGCGGCATCGCTGTGCACGTAGGCTCGGCCGTCGACCACCAGCATGATGGTCTCGAGCCGCTCCGCCGACTGTCCATGGGCTTCGTAGAGCTGCCGGCCCGGAGGGGACTGGATCGAGGCGAAGCGGAAGCGGCGCCCCGGATCCCGCTGGATCAGGAACCGTACGGAGGCGTTGCAGAGGTTGCACACGCCGTCGAACAGCACGATGAACCGGCCGGTTTCGACCGGTGCTGATGCTGCTGTCGGGATGTCGGCGGAGCCGCTGGTCACAGGAAGTTTCTTTGGAGACGCGGGCGGTAGCTTGGACCCGAATCGTGCCGATTCAACACCGGGTCCCGCTCCGCCGGATTCTCTCCGGCTTCAACGCCCATCGTGCGCGGAACCCCCTTGGGGCAGGTCGTCCATCCGTCCGAAGACGTTGGGGCCCACCCGATCGGGAGCTTCGAATCGACGACCCCGTTTCCCGGGACCACCGACTCAGTGGCCGGGTTCCACCAGTTCGACCTGGAAGAATCCAGCAGGGTCCGAGAAGCCGTTGGTGTCTCCGTGGAACAGGCGTCCGGTCAGGTTGGTGAGGCGGGCGACGGTTTCCCAACGCAGGAAGTCGCCGGAACGCCTCAGCTGATAGACCTGCCCGGCCCGGCCATTGATCACGAGGCCGTTGGTCTGGATTTCGATGAAGGGGAGGGTTGTGTCCTCGGACAATTGCCGGACGAACGCCTGTCGGCCGAGGCTGGCCTTCTGGCTCAGCACCGGCCCCGGAGCCGGTGTCGTGGACAATGCCGGCGGCGGTGTGCGGACCCCGGCGAGCACGCCGATCTCGAGTTCGGAGAGCGCCCGCTGGTAGATGCGCACGTCGCGCAGGTGTCCCGCGAAGTCCTTGGCCGGCACGTTGCCCCAGCGCGGCGTCTTGCCGATGGCGGTGACGCCCTGTTCGCCGAGATAGGGAGCCATCTCGCGCCGACACATCAGGCGGCCGTTGATCCAGATCTCCTGGTGGGTTCCGGTGTACTGGAAGGCGAGGTGCACCCATTCGCGGTCCGCTGGAAGACCCACCGGGGAAAACAGGTCCGCTCCATAGAACCCGAAGTAGGGCTGCCGGTTGCCCCGCAGCATCAGGTGGAGGTGGGACTTCGGGCGGTTCCGGTCGAACTGCTCCAGGATCCCCACGGTCTTCTCGTCGGTCTCGTCGCGCAGCCACAGGGCGACGGAGAAGGGACGCCCCTGCAGGGCCACATGGGGCGCCTCCAGCCAGTCACGTCTCCCGCGCAACCGGACGCCCTCGTCGTCGAGGACGGCGCCGCCGACCGGTTCGATCCGCAGTCCGCGGCCCGAATGGTCCGCGAGGTCCCGTGTCAGGGGAAGCCAGAGGGCGAGGCCGTCCTCCAACCTCAACGGGACGGGAGCATCCGCCAGGAGCGAAGCCATGGACAAACCGATGGAGAGGATTCGGAGCAGCAGCCGGTTCATGGTGTCTTTTCCTGCGTGGCGGGGATCGGGGATTCCTGCAGCGACTTCCTGAGCGCCCGCAGGGAAGTGTCTTCGGGCGCGAGCCGGATGGCCTCGTCGATCCGACGGAGCGCTTCGTCCCGGCGACCCTGCTCGAAGCGCACCCGGGCCAGCATCTGACGCGGGTAGGCTTCGGAGGGGGCCAGTTCGACGGCCCGGAGGAAGTCCGATGCGGCGCCTTCGAGGTCCCGTTCGAAGTGCCGG
>CAIYXO010000783.1 GCA_903930165.1 uncultured Verrucomicrobiota bacterium
CTTCTCCGGTGCCTACGTCATCCCCACCGGGTTCCGCATCCCGGCCGGCGGCTACCTCCTGGTCTGGGCCGACAACGAGGTTTCCCAGAACCGTCCCGGCGGCGATCTCCACGTTCCCTTCCGCCTCTCCAACGAGGGCGAGCGGGTCCTCGTCTTCGATCCGTCCGGCAACGTCGTGGACCGTCTCGACTTCGGCGCGCTCGGCGCGAACCAGGCGTTCGGACGCTATCCCGACGCTTCCACCAATCTCGCCCTGCTGCGCGCAGGTACGCCGCGTGCCGACAACTCCGGGGTCGGCGGCCCCAACCGGCCACCCGTGTTGCCGGTGCTTCCCGCACGGACGCTGGTCGCGGGACAACGGCTCGATCTGCTCGTCCTCGGCGACGATCCCGACAACGACCGCTTCACGCTCCGCCTCGGACTCGACGCCCCGGCCGGCACGCGGATCGAGGAAGGTACCCGACTGCGGTGGGTTCCGTCGGCGTCCAATGCCGGCGTCCACACCTTCCATCTTGAGCTGACCGACGCCGGCATCCCGGCCCTCACCACCGCGCAGGAGATCACCGTCACCGTGCTCGCTCCGGAGGTTCCGGCGCTGCAGACGGTCAATTCCAACGGCCAGCTCCACGTGCGCTGGGCGAGCCAGTCCGGGGTCCGGTTCCGCGTCGAGCAGACCGACGACCTCGTCACGGGCCGCTGGATCCTGGTGGCCGAGGTGGTCGGCACCGGGTCGCCCCTCGAGGTGGCGCTGCCAGCCGAGTCCTCCGCCCGCTGGTTCCGCGTGCGCATCCAGTAGGATTCCAATGGGGATTGGCCACGGAGACACGGAGGACACGGAGGGAGAGGCTTCTCGTCCGTTGTGCTCCGCCCGTGGCCGAGGCTGCCAAGCCACGGACGATCGCCGCCCATGAGGCTTTTCCCCGCTGAAAACTGAAAACGAGAAACTGAAAACTTCTCGGTGCTGGCCACGAAGACACGGAGGACACGGAGGAAGGGGCTTCTCGTCCGTTTTCCTCCGCCCGTAGCCGAGGCTACCAAGCCGCGGACGATCGCCGCCCATGCGGGATTTCCCCGTCCATTGCCTCGCGCTCAATCCATGGAACGATCCGGCCGATTCCTCCGGATCGAGCCATGAATCGAACCGTTCCAATTCCGGGCACCGCACTCCGCGCCGTCGTGTTCGCCCTTGTCCCGTTCGTCGCCACGGCCAACGGGATCTACCGGAACGGCACCGGAGCGGCCTCGATGGGGCTCGCCGGCGCCGACGTCGCTTCCGCGGCCGACCCTCTCAGCGCGATGGCGGTCAATCCCGCCGGACTCTCCTCCTCCCATGGCACCGGGCTGAGCCTTGGCGCGGTCGCCGGCTCCGCAGACGGCACCTTCGCCAAGACGGGATCCGTCGGCGACCTCAGCAGCCGCATCCTCGCCGCGCCGGAGTTCGCGGTCGCGATCCCGCTCTCCGACCGACGCTTCGTTGTCGGGTTTTCCTCCTCCGCCGACTCCGGGATGTCCGCCGACTGGGCCTACAACGATCCTGCCGGTGGGCTCGGTGGCACGACTTCGTACGGCTACCGACGCAACCGCGCCCGGATCGCCCTCGTCCGGACCGCGCTCGGCGGCGCGTTCCACCTCGACGAGACCCTCTCGTTCGGCGCCAACGTCGGGCTCCTTTACAACGACAACGCCCTCGAATCCCCGTACGTCTTCCAGTCGCATCCCGGCCTCGCCGGCGCGAAGACCCTGCTCGACCTCAAGGCCGACGGCTTCGGCTGGAACATCCAGGCCGGCGCCCTCTACAGCCCCCGCAAGGATCTCCGGTTCGGCCTCTCCTACCGCAACCAGTCCGAGGTCGTGGCCACCGGGACCGCCACCGGCGACGTGGGCGTCCAACTCGGCGCCGCGACCATCCCCTTCCGCTACGATGCCGAGGTCACCACGACCTTCCCGCATCAGGTCGCCTGGGGCGTCTCCTGGTCTCCGTCCGCGAAATGGCGCGTCGCGGCGCAGGCCGAGTGGATCGGTTGGGCCAACGCCTTCGACACGCTCCCCGTCCGCCTCTCCAACGGCAGCAACCCCGCCGTCAACGCCGTGGTCGGCGGCACCTCCCTGGCAGATGACATCCCGCTGGGCTGGGAAGACTCCTGGGTGTTCCGAGTCGGCGCCGAATACCGTCTCGCGGAGAACTGGACCCTGCGTGCCGGATACACCCACGGCCAAAGCCCGGTGCCGACCTCGCTGCTCACGCCGATGACTGCCGTGCTGATGGAACACACGCTCGCCGCCGGACTCGGCTACACGCGGGGACGTTGGACGCTGGATGCCGCGTATCAGTACGATCTGCCCGCGAGCCGTTCCATCGGGACCAGCGCCCTCCGCTCCGGCGAGTACTCGAACAGCCGGGTCGAGGTCGACGTGCACACCCTCGCCCTCACCGCGCGCTACCGCTTCTGACCGGCC
>CAIYXO010000784.1 GCA_903930165.1 uncultured Verrucomicrobiota bacterium
GCCATCGTGCCACGGCGGGGCCCCGCGAAAGCAACGCCGAGGAGCCGGGGCAATGAAGGCCCCAACGAAAAGAGGCCGCCTGGAAAATCCAGACGGCCCCTGTGAATCGGGATCCGGGACGGTGGCTCAGCCGTGGTAGGCTTCCTCGCCGTGCTCGGCGAGGTCGAGACCCTGGGTCTCGGCCTCTTCGGACGGACGCAGGCCGATCACCATCTTCACGATGAAGGCGATGACCACGGTGGCGACCACCGAGAGCACCAGCGTGACCGCGATCGCCTTGAACTGCTCGGCGACCAGGCCGCCGTTGGCGACCAGCTTGTCGAGGCCGTTCTTGGCGGCGTAGGTGTTCGCGGAGGTGAGGTTGCCGTTCACGTCGGCGGTCGCGAAGACGCCGGTCACGATGGCGCCGATGGTGCCGCCGACGGCGTGGACGCCGAAGGTGTCGAGCGCGTCGTCATACTTGAGCATCGGCTTGAGGTAGGCGCAGGCGATGTAGGGAACCACACCGGCGATGATGCCGATG
Source organism: uncultured Verrucomicrobiota bacterium (assembly GCA_903930165.1). Taxonomy (GTDB): domain Bacteria; phylum Verrucomicrobiota; class Verrucomicrobiia; order Limisphaerales; family UBA9464; genus SXXZ01. Next base: position 524 of record CAIYXO010000784.1, read on the forward strand.
ATGAAGGCGCTCTTGGCGTTCACGAAGCCGGCGGCGGGGGTGATCACGACGAGACCGGCGACGGCGCCCGAGCAGAAGCCGAGGATCGACGGCTTGCCACGCAGGACCCACTCGATCAGCGGCCAGACGAAGGACGCCACGGCGGCGGCGATCGTGGTGGTCATGAAGGCGTTGGCGGCGACGCCGTCGGCGGCGACCGCGGAGCCGGCGTTGAAGCCGTACCAGCCGACCCAGAGCATGCCGGTGCCGACCGCGCAAAGCGTCATGCTGTGCGGGGACATGTTGGTTTTGCCGAAGCCGGCGCGCTTGCCGAGGATGAGGCAGAGGATGAGCGCGGACCAACCGGAGCTCATGTGAACCACCGTGCCACCGGCGAAGTCGATCGCCTTGATCTTCGCGTCGCCGTTCCAGACGCCGTTCATCAGGCCGTCAACGCCCCAGACCATGTGGGCGAGCGGGAAGTACACGACCACCATCCAGAGGGTGACGAACACCAGGATCGCGAGGAACTTCATGCGCTCGGCGATGGCACCGACGATCAGCGCCGGGGTGATGATGGCGAACATCATCTGGTACATGGCGAAGACGTTCTGGGAGACCCAGGCGGCGTAGTCCGTGTTCGGGGCCGAGGTCACGTCCTTGAGGAACGCGAACTTGGTCAGCGAGCCAAGGTACGGGGAGCCGGCCGCGAAGACGGCGCTGTAGCCGAACAGCACCCAGAGGATCGTGACCAAGCCGGCGATGCCGAAGCACTGGGCGATCACGGAGAGCATGTTCTTCTTGCGGACGAGGCCGCCGTAGAACAGGGCGAGGCCGGGAAGGGTCATGAACAGGACCAAGGCGGCGCTGGTCATCATCCAGGCGTTGTGACCGGGACCGGGGCCGGTGACCTTGCCGGCATGGTCGGCGGTGGTGACGCGGGCTCCGTTGTTGATGTAGGCCTCGAGGTCACCGACGCGCTCTTCGACGGTCGGTTCCTTGGGTGCCGCCTTGGCGGCTTCCTGGGCCTGCAGGCCGAAGGAAGCGGTGGCCAAGGCCAGGACGGTGGCGAAAATCTGGAGGAGTTTCTTCATGTTCGTTGATGGATGGGTTTGGGGTTCAGTGGGTCGAACGGTCCTCAGACAGCGGCATCGCCCTTTTCCTCGGTGCGGATGCGGATGGCCTCGGCGACCTCCGAGACGAAGATCTTGCCGTCACCGATCTTGCCGGTCTTGGCAGCCTTGATGATCGCCCCCGTCGCTTCCGCGACCTTGGCGTCCGCCACCACCAGCTCGATCTTGATCTTGGGAAGGAAATCCACCGTGTACTCGCTGCCGCGGTAGATCTCGGTGTGGCCCTTCTGGCGTCCGAAGCCCTTGACCTCGGAGACCGTCATGCCCTCGATGCCCACGTCGTGGAGGGCGTCTTTCACCTCCTCGAGCTTGAAAGGCTTAATCACTGCTTCGATTTTCTTCATCGTGCTGCGTGTATGTGGTTACCCGGGTCCCAGGAAACCCCGGTACGTGGGTTGGTTCGTGTCACTCTCCACCGCCCGCTCCATCCGCAGGGTCCCCCGCGACAGATCGGACGGTTGAGTTCCTCGATCCCCAAGCACCCGTGGTGCCACACCGCATGAGAGGGGTTTCTGGATATTTTTAACAGCCTCATAATAAACACGTTACACAATACTCTTCTCCTGCGGCCATCTTTCATCCGGGTATTGGCTTGGTTCTTTTTGAGCAGCAGGACGATTTCTGGAGCAACCGGGACGGTCCATGATGGTCGCCGAGAGACGGGAGGCCGTTTTGGCGGAACGATTCCATGGCAGCGAAGTCCGACCTCACGCGAATGCGCCAAGACGCCAGGCATTCGTGATTCCGGATCTGCGGATCCTGATTCTTCGCTGGTGGCCGCGGCGGGCACGTTGCGGACCTCTCCTCATCCCCCGATCTGGGATCCGGGACCGAAACCGCGATCACCATCCGGTGTCCGGTTCGGCCACGGCAAACCAGCGGTTTGCTCCTCGCTTCCCTTCGGTTTGGCCGCTTTGCGTGCCTATCCCGACGGAATCGCTCCGACTTAGCCGGGCTCCGGCTCGGCCGACCGCTTGAAGCCGGTGCCGCCATGCAGAGCCGGGGGAGCAGGGCTGAAACGGGATGCAAACCCCGGATTCTCCCGTGGCAGGGCCGAGATCCGATCGCGAATCGCCGCTGAAGCCCTGGATGCGACGCCGATTGGGTCGCCCTGCAAGTTCAGGTGTGAGGCTCTTCCTTCAATCCAGGGGAGCGGGGCCCCGCCTTTCCCGAACCGCCATCGCTTCCGGGACCGTTTCGCACGGGCGGCGCCGTCCCTCGCCTCTGCGGATGGATTCCGTCGATCGGGAGCCCGACATCTTCAAGAATGTGCGACCACAAGGACTTGGTATCCCCGCGTGAACCTCGCGCACGTGCGCCGGATTGGCTCCAACCCGGGCGAAGGAAAACCCAATGAAATCAAGGGTTTCCTGCGCTGGCACCGCCAGTGCTTCAAGCGGGGTGAATGGCGTTGACACTCAAAGTGAGGTCACTAGAGTCGCCGCCACCGTAAGCCCGTAAATCACTCACAAACCTATGAACCGTCTCCGCAAGAACCGTCTCGGCGCCTTCACGCTGATCGAACTGCTGGTCGTGATCGCGATCATCGCGATTCTCGCCGGCATGCTCCTCCCGGCGCTGGCCAAGGCCAAGTCCCGTGCGAACCGCATCGCCTGCGTCAATGCCCAGAAGCAGATCGGCATCGCCCTCCGCACCTTCGCCGTTGATTTCAATGGCCAGTACCCGTGGCAGGTCGATCCGAGCCAAGGTGGCATCCAGCTGCCCGCCTTGAATGCGGCTCCGGGAGCGACCAATACCCTGGCCGACGTCTACGGCACGATCTCCAACGAGCTCAGCACGCCGAAGATCGTCGTCTGCCCCAGCGACACGCGTCAGAATCTCGCCACCAACACCTGGGTTTTCGTGGTGCGTAATTTGGCTACCGCTGCCAAGGGCAAGGTTCCCAGCTACTTCCTCGGCATCAACGCCACTGAAGAGCAGCCCCAGAGCATCCTCGCCGGTGATCGCAACATCCTGAACACCAACTTGGTTGCCAACGGAGTCATCAACACCCACAAGGTGCTGAAGGTCCTCTCGGCCGCGCAGGCCGGCACTGCGGCCACCCTGAACAAGATCGCGTACAACGCCCAGATCCACCAGAACGCCGGCAACATCCTGCTCGGCGACGGTTCCGTGCAGCAGGTTTCCTCGGGCCGTCTTCGTGACGCGCTCCGCGACGCCGCGAACGCCTCGGGCGATCAGGACTTCTACATGCCGGCGGAGTAATCCAGTAACAGGCTTCCGGTCCTGACAAAAGGGCATCCTTCGGGATGCCCTTTTTGTTTTCCTGGATGAGCTCCCAAGCTCGCCGTCAGGTCCCGGTTGTGGACGGCCACCACCTCGGTCCCGGTCGTGGCTCCTGGATGATTCAGGACCTGCATCCCAATCTGTGTCTCTCTGCGGAATCTGCGGATCAACCTCCCCATCAACGATTCCGAAGAAGAAGGGACCGACCTCACGCAAATGCGCCAAGACGCGAAACGGGCCGACGGATCCGTTCCGAAATCAGAGATGGGAAATTGGGGGGGAATTCCGCAACTGGGCAGCTGAAGCAAAATGGGAGGGGTGTCAGGCCTCGGGCGTCGGGTTTCGGGAATCCCGAATATCTCCCAGGATCTGATCCATGCTCCGCCGCGGACGGAAGCCGGTGAGCCTTTCCAACGTCGCGAGACTGGGCCTCCGGTGGAGCATGTCCTCGAAGCCGGGACCGAAGGCTTCGGTGTAGGGGATGGTCTCGATCGGGGAAGCGGATCCGGTCCACGCCACCACCCGCTCCGCCAGTTCCCGGATGGTCACGGAGATGTCGTTCCCAACGTTGACCACCTGCCCCGCGGCCGCGGGTGAACCCAACAACCGGAAGACCGCCTCCACGGTGTCGAGCACATGACAAAAACAGCGGGTCTGCTGTCCGTCGCCATACACCCGCAACGGCGCCCCGGTCCGGGCCGCCTCCAGGAACCGCGGAATCACCATTCCATGCGCACCGGTCTGACGGGGGCCAACGGTGTTGAAGAACCGGGCAATGGTGACCGGCAGACCCCGTTCCCGCATGTACGCCAAGGCGAGGAACTCATCCATCAGCTTCGAACAGGCGTAACTCCATCGGCCCAAGGTCGGCGGACCGATCAGGAGATCATCCGTCTCGGCGAACACCGTCTTGTTGCTCTTGCCATACACCTCGGAGGTGGAGGCGAGCAGGACGGGAACCCCGACCGGGGCTGCGGCCGCCAAGATGGACTCGGTTTCTCCCAGATTGGTCTCGATGGTCCGGATCGGGGACTTCATCACCAACTCCACCCCGACCGCAGCGGCGAAATGGACCACGACCCGAGATCCGGCGACCTCGGCGGCCAAATCCGGCCATTCGGAAACCTTGGCCTGGTGGAAACGGAATCCAGGGTGACCCGCGGCGGACTCCAGGTTGCGCAGGCAGCCGGTCGAGAGGTCGTCCACGACGGTCACGGCAAACCCCTCCGAAAGAAGGCGATCCACCAGATGGGATCCGATGAAACCGGCACCGCCGGTCACCAGCACCGGCCTGGAATCGGGAGACATCATCAAAAGGGGATCGGGACGGGAAAAGGGGGCATCCGGAGACTTTTGCAACCCTCGGGCAGCCCATGGAAACCCGTGGCCTTGCCGGGTCACCGACGGATCGCGGCCGGGGACGGGTCAGGGCTTCTTGGGTGCCGACGCGGCGGGCGGGTTGGTGGTCGCGGGAAGCGGTTCCGGCTTCAGTCCATACTTGGCCAGAACCGGGGCGTAATCCGGTGAACGGACGCCGAAGGCCTTCAACTGCGCCAGCGCCTCCCCGATCTTCGCACGTTCCTCGCCCATCTGACGGAGGGCGAGACTCTGCGCGGCGATCTGGCGGCCTTGGATGGAAACCTGGCGGTAGACGAAGGCGCAGAGACTGGCAGTCACCAGCAGGCCGCTGAACAAGAGGATGCGGAAGCCCGCGTTGAGCGACTCCAGTTCCTGGCGGATATCCTGGGATTCGTCGGAGGAGGCGAAGGATTCGGAGGACATGATTCGACGTCGGTGGTTTCGGCGGTGGCGGATTCAGCGACGGTTCGCAGGGGACGGAGCAGGAGTGGAGGCGGGGGAAGCGGACGGCCCTCCGGTACCGTTTTGGGTGACACGGACACCCAATTGCTGGAGCAGGACCCTCATGGCGGGGCTTCGCTCGGAGTAGACCGCGGTGTCCTGCAGCAGGTTCATGAACCCCTGGCGGAGCTGGGCGGTTTCCTGTCCGCGGAGGTTGGTCTCCACTCCAAGCAGGCCGATCTCGCGTGTGCGGAACATCCAGATCACACAGAGACCGCAGAACAGGAGCGCCAAGCCCCCCTGTGTGGCGGCGAGAACCCGTGAGGAAGGGGAGCGCGTCATGGACGGCGATCGTAGTGTCGGGGCCACGCGAACCAAGCCTTTCCTCGCCGGCGGACCACGGGCAAGCGGCGGGCGCCGGCCACCCCAAGCCGGGGCAGCCCGGACCGCCGACCCACTCCAGCCACGGCGTCCGGATCCGGGGCAACCACCTTGGGATCACCGTGGAGCGATTCCCGGGGACAATCACGTTGACACTCCAAAACGTCATTCCTAGCGTTTGGAAAATCTTTCCTATGTCCGAAAACAACCCTCCGGTTCCGCCGTCCCCCGCTCCTGAGCCCCCCAAGGCCGCGGAGGCGTCGCAGAAGAAGCAGACCGTCCGCATCAGTCTGCCCCCCAAGCCGGCGGGTGGACCGTCGATCCGGGTTCCTTCGGCTACCGCTGCTCCGGCGGCTCCCGCCGCGGCCCCGGCTGCTGCGGCCCCGGCCGCTCCGGCTGCAGCTCCGGCAGCTCCTGCTGCCCCAGCCAAGGCCGCCGTCGCGGCTCCCGCCGCCCCGGCCGCTCCGAAGCCCGCCGCCAAGCCCGCCGCCCCGGCCAGGGCGGCCACCGTCGGTGGCATGGATTTCGGCCTCGCCATCGCCGCGGCCGTACTTGGACTTGCGGCCGTCGCCGTTCAGTTCTTTGTTGCCCAGTAAGGAGGCATACCGCCTCCACCAACAGGAATCCAATGGCCGCAGACAACATCATCACCGCCACGTCGCAGAACTTCCCCGCGGAGGTCCTCAGCTCCACTCAGCCCGTCCTCGTCGACTTCTGGGCCGAATGGTGCGGTCCCTGCAAGATGCTCGGACCGGTCCTCGACGAACTGGCCACCGAGTACACGGGCAAGGCGCGCATCGCGAAGGTCAACATCGACGACCATCAGGATCTCGCCGCCCAGTTCGGCATCCGCGCGATTCCGACCCTTCTGCTCTTCAAGGGCGGCCAGGTGGTCGAACAGGTCGTCGGCCTGAAGTCCAAGCGCGACCTCAAGTCGAGCCTCGACCGGGCCATCGCCTGATCGCCCTCACGATCCCGCAACGGATCCGACCGCAGACCCAACCAGGCCCCGCCTTCCCGCGGGGCCTTTTTGTTTCCACGAGGTCACGCACGCTTCCAATCCGTGTCACCAAATCCGACTCATCCCATGCCCATCCGCCGGAAGCGCATCGCCGTTTCCCTCACAGCAGCCCTCGGGCTTGGATCCGCGTTCTGCCCGGAACTCCATGCCGAATCCCGCTCCCTGAAGCTCGATTCGCCACAGGCGCGGCAGGTGTTCCAGCGGTCCCATCCGGAAGGCGCTCCGGTCCGGATCGCCGGCTCCCTCTCCCAACCGGCGGAGGCCGGCGACCGACTCGATGTGGTGTGGTCTTCCAAGGCGGGTTCCCGGGAGGCATCGGTGCCGATCCTCCACCTGGCCGCCGGGCAATCCCGGTTCGACGGGGAGTTCTGGTTGCCAGCCGGAGGATGGCACCACCTTCGGGTCTCCTGGTCCGGTTTGGGCCGGGACCCCGTTTCCTCCGAGGTGGAGGAAGTTGGCGTCGGCGAGGTGTTCCTGGTGGCCGGGCAGTCGAACGCCGCCAATCATGGCGAATCGCGCCAGAAGCCGGAATCGGACCGCGTCGTCGCCTGGGACGGCAGCCGCTGGAAGGTCGCCGAGGATCCCCAACCCGGAGCCAGCGGCGACGCGGGGAGCTTCCTACCCGCCCTCGGAGACGCGCTGGTCCGGGCCTGGGACGTTCCCGTCGGATTCATCCCGGTGGCGCAAGGGGCCACCAGTGTCCGCGAATGGCTGCCCAAGGACGCTTCCCTGCCCAATCCGCCAACGCTGCTGGGGAATGTCGTCCAGGGAACCGACGGGACCTGGCGTTCCCGCGGCGACCTGTTCGACCGGTTGGTCTCGCGGGGGCGTTCCGTGGGCGGCTCCGGATTCCGGGCCGTTCTTTGGCATCAGGGGGAATCCGACGCCAACCAGGCCGACTCCACCCGGACGCTTTCCGGATCCGACTACACCCGTCTGCTTTCCGACCTCATCCGGGCCAGCCGGACCGGGTGGGGACGCGACGTTCCGTGGTTCGTCGCCC
>CAIYXO010000785.1 GCA_903930165.1 uncultured Verrucomicrobiota bacterium
AGGTGGCCGACCGAGGTTCCGGCCTCACCCCCGGGGCGCGGGTCCATGCCGGGGAGCCGTTCTTCACCACCAATCCGACCGGCCAGGGAATGGGGTTGGGCCTCTTCCTCGTGAAGCTGCTCGCGGGCCGGCTCAACGGGCAGTTCGAGCTGCTCCCCGGCGTTGGCGGCGGCACCCGGGCCTTGCTCCGGCTTCCGGCGCACGGCGACTGATCCATGAACCCGAGAACCCGCCTCCTCCTGGTCGACGACGACACGAACTTCCGCGAGCGGCTCCAGCGTGCGCTGGTGGCGCGCGGGGCCGAGGTCGTCGCCGTCGCCTACGCGCGCGAGGCCGGCGGAGTGGCCCGGGCGGGTGGATTCGACGGGGCGATCGTCGACCTGAGGCTGCCCGGCGAGTCCGGACTGGACCTGGTTGCCGAACTCCACGGCTTGAAGCCCGGGCTTCCGATCGTGGTGCTCACGGGATTCGGGAGCATCGCGACCGCATTGGAGGCGGTCCGTCTTGGCGCGCGGGACTACCTCACCAAGCCCGCGGACCCGGACCGGATCCTGGCCGCGCTGCGGGGCGAGCCGGGATATGCCGCGGAATCCGGCGAAGTCCCGACCGAGGTGCCGTCGCTCGACCGCGTCGAATGGGAGCACATCCAGCGCGTCCTCGCGGAATGTGGAGGCAACATCTCCCAGGCCGCACGTCTCCTCGGCATCGACCGGCGGTCCCTCCAACGGAAGCTCGCGAAATTCCCGCCGCATCGGTGAGGGAGTGGCTGTTGTTTGTGGTCCGTGGTCCGTTGCCAGCCCGCGACCTTTCAACCTTTCAACCCATCGGTGTCCTGGAAGGTGATGCTAAAGTGAGGCCAGGAGGGCGTTGAGGCGTGGCACGGCGGCGTCTTCCGTCGCCTGGTCCCTGATGGACTGGCGGAGCCACCGGATGAACTTCACGGAGAGCTGGGTGGCCTCCCGGAGGCGCAGCAGCAGGCTGGACGGCGTCCTTTGGTGCGCCTTGGCCGACTGGTTGAGCTGTTCGATCCGTCCGGTTCGACGCCGGATCTCCGCCCGGTCCTCGACCCCGTGCCCGGATCCCAGGCGGGACTGGTAGATGCGCATGAGGTTGTGGGTCATGGCCAGGAGCTGTCCCTGCGATTCCTTGGCCGTCAGGGAGCTTCCCCAGGCCCGTTGCTCGGAGAGCTTGTTCTTCATCTCGTCGAAGACCTTCTCGATCTCCCATCGCCGGCGGTACAGTTCGGCGATCACGCCGGGCGGCAGGTCCGGTTCGTTGGTGAGGAACCTGTACTCGTTGCCGGTGCCCGGCTCCTGATAGACGACGACGCGCAGCTCATGGCCCTCCAGCGAACGGACCCTGCTGTCGGCCACGACGCCGCGGTTGCGGGGATCGTTCCGGCACACCTCCCGCTCGGAAAGGGTGCTGAACACCATCCGTTCCTTCACCCGGCTCAGGAAGTAGACGGCACACTCCTGCCGGCAGCGCTTCCAGAAGCCGAAGTCGATACCGGCACGGTCGTGGACCAGCAACACCCTCGTCCCCTTGGGCACGCCCTGCCGGAGGCCGGAGGGCTTGAGCCGCTTGAGCACGGTCATGTCGTGCTCGTATCCGGCCTGGGCGGTCGACAGGTGGCGAAGGAAGTGGTCGTGCAGGTCCAGGCTGTAGAAGTGGCCCACGGCGACCAGCGCCCCGTTCCTGTCCTTCGGATCATGGACCGCCGGCCCGTGCCAGTGTCCGTCGGTGGCGAAGCAACGGTAGCGGGCAAGTTCCGGGATGGCGGCGAGCCGGTCCTCGAGCGGATTGGCCCCGATCAAGGCGAGGTTCACCTCCCCGGCAAGGGCGGCGCGTCGTCCGCTGGCCAACGAATCGAAGTAGTTGGCCCGGCTGGGCTGCCTCCGGAAGCGGGGACCGTGCTCCTGGAGGAAGGCCCTGCCGCTGGGCACGGCCTCCAGCACCCGGTGGAGGTTCAGCAGGAGCCAGTCCTCGTCGGGCAACTCAGGACACGGACGCCAATGCTTCGATCCGGCGGCAAGGCCTAGGACGGGGGCGAAGAACGTGTCGTTGACGGTGGTGGAACCGGGTGGGTTGGACATCGAGTTCGATTTTGGGCGCCCAAACCGACGTCAAGCATCAACGCCGCGCGCAGGCGCCTTTCCGCCGCATTCCAGACACGCGGAGACCATCCGGGAACCCTTGGCAAACCGCCCCGCGGAGCCGCCTCCCAGGCTTCAGCAACCCACCCTCAAACCCATCCATACCCCGCAAATCTCGGACACCGATGGGTTGAAAGGTTGAAAGGTTGAAAGGTTGAAAGGTTGAAAGGTTGAAAGGTTGAAGGGCTGAAGGGGTGCGAAGGTGACCTGGGGAGCGGAACCGAAGGCCCACAACGGACCACTGGCCACGGACGATGGGCCAGGATTATCCGGCCTCCGTACAATTCCGGAGGCGACAACCGCGAGAAAGGGCACGGGGCTGCTGGAAGCCCGTCCCGTATGACAATTCCAGCATTCCGACGGTTCCTCTCCCGCCCACTGCAATGCGTCCTCCTCGCGGCGACGGCCCTGCTTCCGGCGTCGCTCGCCGACCAGATCGGTTTCCGCGGCAGCCCGAACGCCGAGGGGGTCGTCGGATGGAACCGCACCTCCGCGGGCGGTCCGGAAGCCCAACGCACCGGCCACGAACTCACCTGGCTCCGCGGGCTCTTCGGCGTGAACGTCTTCGCCGACTACCACCTCGCCTGGCCCGGCTTCGGAAACCTGACCGCCGGTTCGACCACCGCCCTGCGTCCGACCGGCAACCCGGCCGGCTTCCCGGCCCTCTCCCGCTGGCTCGCACAGCGTCCCGCGGGGACGGTCCAGCGGCTCTCGATCCGGCTCGACCGCATGGACCTCGGCAACGACCGGCAGGGCACCGACTGGACCTACGATTCCACCAACCGCGTCGAGCTTCGCCGCTATCGCCGCGGTTCGTTGAGCCTGCTCTGGGGCGCCGAGGTCATCGCCACCGCCGCCAACGTCCCGCTCGACCTCACGGTGCAGTACAACACGCTGGCCAACCTCCAGGACGACACCGCGTCCGCGATCGTCTCCTCGTTCCGCTTCGCCCGCGCGGGCGGCAACCTCTCGGCCGACGGGGGCGCGGTGTTGGACGCCTTCCTCCAGGACTGCGCCAACAGCCCTCTCCGACTCACCGTCGGACGGATCGTGCGCGGCGCCTCCTTCTCCCGCGGCGGCAGGACGGGCTTCCGCTACGAGCTCTCCAACGTGGCCCTCGAAACCCTCGCCCCGGATCTCCTGGTCGACGTGGTCGGCGCGTCGGCGCAGGAAGGTGCGCCGGCCACCTGGACGGTCCGCCTCTCGCGCGCCAGCGCATTCCCGGTCTCCGTCCTGGCCCAAACCGTCAACGGCACGGCCCGCGTCGTCTCCGACTTCCGCGCGCTGAGACAGGTCGTGCAGTTCGCTCCCGGCCAGACGGTCGCGAACCTCTCGACGCCCACCGTCGACGACGCGCTGGACGAGGCCGACGAGACCGTGCTTCTGAACCTGTCCCAGGCGGTCAACGCGAGCATCCGTTCGAACGACATCCACACGAGGCTCTTGGACAACGACGGACCCCAGGTCCGCATCGACAACACCACCGTGGTCGAGGGCGGATCCTGGCCGGCCCGCACCCAGGGCAACACACCGGTCCTCAGCCGCGTCTGGCTCTCCGCCCCCAGCCCGCAGGACATCCGGGTGACGGTCGGCACCCTCAACGGCACCGCGGTGGCCCCGCTCAACTGGGGTTCCCAGGACTTCATCCCGGCCACGAACGTGGTGGTCATCCCGGCAGGCCAGGTCCAGGCCTTCGTGACCAACCAGGTCTTCGGCGACTGGGAGGACGAGCTGGACGAGCACTTCACCGTGGCGCTCTCGAATCCGGTCAACGCCACCCTCGGCGGTGTCGCCACGGCGAACGTGACCATCACCGACGACGACGGACCGATGATGTACCTCCGCACCGTGGACGCCTGGGAAGGGGTCGGCCCGGAACCGCTGCGGACCACCAACCTCACCTTCGGCATCTACCTGATGTCGCCTTCGGTCCAGGACGTGGAGTTCACCTTCGAGTTCGCCGGTGGTTCCGCCACGCTTGGCGCAGACCACGGACGTCCGGATGTCGGGAACGCCCTTCCCCAACAGCCCGGTCGCCCCACCCGCTACCGCATGTCCATCCCCGCGGGACAGACCCAGCTCAACGTCTCCGTCCCGGTGTTCGACGACGCGCTCCCCGAGGGCGACGAGACGCTGCACGTGCTGGTCTCCGAGGTCCGCAACGCCTTCCTCGTGGACGACTCCGCGGCCGTCCCGGGTCCGAATCCCAACCTCCCCGTCGTGGGCGCCCACAGGGTCTTCGCCACGATCTTCGACCTCGACGGCGTCGCCGTGGAGGCGCGCAACCGGCGGACCGACAACGCCACGCGGTCCACCGGACTCGGTCTCCGTGCGGCGGCCGGCGGCGGGTTCGAGCTCACCCTTCCAGGTGGGAAGTCGGACGTCCGCATCGAGACCTCCGCCGACCTCCGGAACTGATCCCCATGGACGCCGCCGGATCCGGCCCAACCGCTCCACGTCGACTTCGGATACGGTTCCCCGGCCCGGTTTTTCCGGGTCGTTCGGGAGTGAAGAGTTGAAAGGTTGAAAGCATCGGTGTCCTGGAAGGTGATGCTAAAGTGAGGCCAGGAGGGCGTTGAGGCGTGGCACGGCGGCGTCTTCCGTCGCCTGGTCC
>CAIYXO010000786.1 GCA_903930165.1 uncultured Verrucomicrobiota bacterium
CCGGCACTGGTACCGGCACTGGAACTGGAACTGGAACTGGCACTGGCACTGGAACTGGAACTGGAACTGGAACTGGCACTGGCACTGGAACTGGAACTGGAACTGGAACTGGCACTGGCACTGGCACTGGCACTGGTACCGGCACTGGCACCGGCACCGGCACTGGCACCGGCACTGGCACCGGCACTGGAAATGCCTTTGTTAACGTCAACAATCGGTCCCTGTCTCCGGCTCAATTGGTCTTGGATGCCTCCGGCGTGCCATTGGTGGGTACCGAGTACGTTGCGGAGATTGTCTATGGAGCCGTAGGAACATCGCCGACAGCGGTCTTGGGTGAGAGGTCACCCTTTCGGGTTCGGACCACAACCAGTCCTGGCACCTGGAATCCCGGCAGCGGCGGAGGGATTCGCGAGCTGATCGGATTTGCTCCCGGTCAGTCGGTGTCCATGCAGGTCCGCGTCTGGGATTCGACCCATTTCCAGAATTGGGATGCAGCCGTCGCAGCGTTGGCAGCGGGTGTCAGCATCGGTTCCACGCAAGCGGGAGCGTCAGCGGTATTCACCTACACCGTGGGCGAGCCTGCGGATCCAAGTTCCCAAATGATGGCGAACTTCTCTGGTTTTCAGCTGGTTGCCATCCCGACTGGGATTCCCGAGCCCAAGACCATGGCGCTCGGTTTCCTGGGGGCGGTGCTCTTGGTCGGATCCTTGAGGCGGGACAAGCTCAGCGATCCCCTGCGGAAGGGTGACGTCGTCGGATCGAATTGACGGCGGATCCATAGGCGCCGGCGAGGTCCCCGAGTTGAGCGGGAACGATTCGGGCCCGATGGCCACCCGGTCGCCATTCAATCCGTTCCAATGCCACTGCCAACGGCTCGAAGAGCGTTTTGCCAGCCTTTGCGATCCCTCCTCCGATGATCACCACTTCGGGGTCCAGGACGTTGATCAGCGAGGCCACGGCAGCGCCCAGGGCCCGGATCGAACGTTCCCAGATCCGCGCCGCCTCCGGGTCCCCGGCCTCGACGGCGGCCACCAGCGCATGGGTGTTGGCGTAGCGCCCCTGGCAGCGCCTTTGAAGGGTCTTGTTTCCGATTTCCGCCTCCACGGATCCCGGGGTGCCGACATCATCCAAGGGTCCCTCGAAATCGACCGTCACGTGCCCGAGATGGCCGGCCCGTCCAAGGCGTCCCTTGAGAAGGCGCCCATCGACGATGGCTGCGCCTCCCACCCCGGTTCCGAGGGTCAGCATGAAGGTGTTCCCCACTCGGGCGGCGGCTCCGATCCAGGCTTCTCCGAGCAACGCAGCATGGGCGTCGTTGAGCACGGGAACAGTGGTTGGAGATCCGAGCCGGCGAGTCCAGTCCAGCCCTTCGAGCCCTTGCAGGCGCCCTGGCATGAAGGCGATGGAACGTTCGTCGGCGGAAGCCAGCCCGGGAGCCGAAAGGCCGATTCCCTCGGGTTCTCCAAGCTTCGTACGAAGGTACTCGACCGACTCCTCCACCCGCAGTGCCCATTCCATTTCGCGGTCGACGAAGGGAAGGTTGAGGGACTCGAGCAGATCGCCGTCCCGGGACACGGCGACGGCCTTGACGCTGGATCCGCCGAGGTCGATTCCGATGTGGTGCTGGGCTTTCATGGTCAGGTTGCCGTTTCCGTCGGCGGAATCTGACCTTCCGAAACCGTCCAGCCTCCGTCCACTGAGATCACCTGGCCGGTGACGTATCGCGAGGCCTCGGAAAGGAGCCAGAGGACCGCGGCGTCGAGGTCTTCCGGAACACCCATCCGACCACCGTCCAGCGGTTGCTTGGTCCGGATGAATGCCTGGATTTCCGGGTTCTCCTGCGCGCGCCGGGACATCGGCGTGGCCACGAGTGCCGGGGCGACGACGTTGAACCGGATGTCACTGCCGGCATAGTGGGCGGCGGCGGACTTGGTGAGTCCGATCAACGCCGCCTTCGCGGCCGCATAGGCATGGGTGGTGAAGAAGTGCGGGGAAGGGGAGAAGCCCAACACCGAGCCGCAATTCACCACCGAGCCTCCCTTCTTCAGGTCCAGGAATCGGCGGACTGCGGCCCTGTTGGACAGGAAGATGGACTTGAGGTTCAGCTCGAGGGTGCGGTCCCAGCCCTCGTCGCTGATGGAATGAAGCGGGCCGTCGCCAAAACGGCGCCCGCTGCCTCCGGCGACGTGGTAGAGTCCGTCGAATCGACCGAAGCAACCCAGGCACTCGTTGATCGCCGATTCCGCGGTCGCGGCTTCCACGGCGTCCCCGGCCACCACGTTCACGGCGTTTCCCAACTCCTGGCGGAGCGTCTCGGCCTTGCCGGGATCGCGGCCGACCGAGACCACTCTGGCATTGGATGCGACCAAGGCCCTTACCGCGGAGAGTCCCAACCCGCTGGTGCCGCCGATCACCACGAAGGCTCGTCCTTCCAATGGAAGTCGCATGGGGCTTTCGGTGTTGGACGACGTGTTGGACGACGAGGCTGCGGTGCCGCTCAGTCGCGGAACCTCTTCGTCAGGTCGCCATACGCATCAATGCGCCGATCCCGGAGGAAAGGCCAGTGGGTGCGGGTCACGTCCACCTTCGTCAGGTCGACCTCGACCAGCAGGTTCTCGGGCTTGTCGACGGGCGCCTTGGCCAGGATCTGGCCGCTGGTGCCCGCGACGAAGCTTTGGCCCCAGAATTCGATGCCGTCCCCACCGATCGGCTGTTCCAGGCCGATGCGGTTCACGGCGGCGACGAAACAGCCGTTGGCGACCGCATGGGAGCGCTGGATGGTTTCCCAGGCGCCATGCTGGTTCACGCCGTACTCGGCCTTCTCCGAAGGATGCCAGCCGATGGCCGTCGGATAGAACAGGATCTCGGCTCCGTCCATGGCGGTGAGGCGGGCGCCTTCCGGATACCATTGGTCCCAGCAGATCAGGACGCCGATCCGGCCGTACCGTGTGTCCCACGCGCGAAAGCCCTTGTCCCCGGGAGTGAAGTAGAACTTCTCGTAGTAGAGGGGGTCGTCCGGAATGTGCATCTTCCGGTAGGTGCCGAGCAGCGTACCGTCGGCATCGATGATCGCCGCGGTGTTGTGGTAGAGCCCCTCGGCCCGCTTTTCGAAGAGGGAGGCGATGACAACGACACCCCGCTTCTTCGCCAGCTTCTGGAAAGCCTCGGTGCTGGGGCCCGGGATCCGCTCCGCGAGGAGGAAGTTCCCGTGGTCCTCGTTCTGGCAGAAGTACTGCGAGCGGAAGAGCTCCTGGGTGCAGATGATCTGGGCCCCGTCCTTGGCCGCCCGATCGGCGGCCGCGAGGCAGGTGGCGAGGTTTTCCCGGGGGTCGGCGGTGCAGGCGTGCTGGAGGAGACCCAGGGTTACGGTACGACCCTTCTTCGGTGTGCTGCGGCTCATTTGAACTGGGAACGGATGCGGTTCAGGAGACCTTTCGAAGACCGGGTGGACTTCGTCGTGCGACGGGTCTTGGCGGTGGCCGCGGCACGCGCGGTGGTGCGGGTGGCGGCCCGCGACGCGTTCTTGGTGTTGGCCGTGATCCGAGCCGTGGCCCCCTTGCCGGGGTCCCTCGCCGAACGGGTCGGATCGTGCTGGAACAGGTCGCGGACGAACTTCCCAAGCGTCTCGTTGGTGGGGCCGTAGCCGCGGTGGTAGATGAAATATTCCAACTCGTAGAGCATGTCGTCCGCGGACGCGTACCGCTGCGAGAGGTCGCGGGCCAACGACCTCTGGAGGATCGCGTTCAGCCGGGGTTCCAGCTCGGGGTTGAGCTGGGTGAAGTCGGGGATGGGGGTCTTGATGACCCGCTGGCGGGAGTCCTCGACGGTGGGACCACGGAAGATGTTCTGGCCGGTCAGCAGTTGGCTCAGGACGATCCCGGCGCTGAAGAGGTCCGACCTCTTGTCGGTGATCTGGAAGTCCGCCTGTTCCGGACTCATGTACTCCGCCTTGCCGGCCACCTCCTCGCCTTCGTTGGACTTCAGGTAGCCGGCCGCCTTGGCGATTCCGAAGTCGGTCAGCTTCACGTCGCCCTCCCAGGCGATCATGATGTTCTTGGGGCTGATGTCTCGGTGGACGATTCCCAAGGACTTGCCGAAGCGGTCGGACTTGGCATGGGCGTAGGCCAACCCGCGTGCAATCCGGCTGACGATGAACACGGCCAGCTCGACAGGCAGCTTGCGCTTGCGGTCTGCCAGCCGTTGCACGAACTGCTCGAGGTTCACCCCGCCGATCAGTTCCATGCAGATGAACGGGGATCCATCCACCTCGCCCAGATGGTAGGTCTGCACGATGTTGGTGTGGATGAGATCCGCCACGAGGCGGGCCTCGCCGACCAGGTTTTCCGCGAAGTCCGGCTGACTGGTGAAGCGCTCGCGGATCAGCTTGATCGCCACCCGCTTCTCGAATCCTTGGATGCCGAGCTGTCGGGCCTCGTAGACGGCGCCCATGCCGCCCTCGCAGATGAGGCGGACAATCTCGTAGCGAAAGCCGCTTTGGATGACCTTGATGGGGCCGGGCACGTCCCCGATCTTCCGGGGGAGACATGGCAAGTCAAGGCGGCGGGTCTGCGGGAACTGCGCCGAAACCTGCATGAAAGGTCCGGTTTTATTGGGTTTTCTCTTGATCCACTGTTTTTGCCGGCGCTAAATCCCGCCCGAAGTCACCGACGACATCACACTACAGTCCAAACTCATCTCACCCGTCCTATGGCCAAAGCACTGACCAAATCCCAGATCGCCGCCACCCTCGCCGAGAAGACTGAGATCACCAAGAAGCAGGCTGTCGCCGTGCTCGAGACTCTCGCGGAGCTGGCCTACAAGAACGCCAAGAACACCTTCACCTTCCCCGGCGTTGGCAAGCTGGTTCTGGTGAACCGCAAGGCCCGCATCGGCCGCAACCCGGCCACCGGCGCCGAGATCAAGATCCCGGCCAAGAAGGTCGTGAAGTTCCGCGTCGCCAAGGCCGCGAAGGACGCGATCCTCGGCAGCAAGTAATCCCGGTTCGCCACTGCG
>CAIYXO010000787.1 GCA_903930165.1 uncultured Verrucomicrobiota bacterium
GGGCCGGCATCACTCCCAAGGATTTCCTCCAATGCCTCACGGTCGAAGACGCCAAGAGGCGGCTCCGCGCGTCTTCCAGCGTGCTCGAAACCGCATTGGAGGTCGGACTGTCCGGGCCGGGCCGGCTGCACGACCTGATGGTGACCGTCGAGGCGGCGTCGCCGGGCGAGTTCAAGGACGGCGGAGCCGGACGCCGCGTCGGGTGGGGCGCCGTGTCCACGCCGTTCGGGATGGCCACCGTCGGCTGGACGGAACGCGGCCTCACCCATCTTGCGTTCATCGATGCGGAACCGGTCGACGGGGTCCCGCAACGGCTGCGCCAGGACTGGCCCGCGGCGTCCTGGCATCGCGACGACGCCGGTGCCGCGCAATGGGCGGCGCGCATCTTCCCTGCGCGGGGTTCCGGTTCCTCCGGCGGATTGCAGGCCCATGTCCGGGCGTCGCCCTTCCAGCTCCAGGTGTGGCGGGCCCTGCTCCGCATCCCCGAAGGCTCCGTGACCACCTACGGCCGCATCGCCGCCGCGCTGGGCCGTGAGGGGGCGGCGCGGGCCGTGGGGACCGCCTGCGGCGCCAACCCCGTCGGGTTCCTCATTCCCTGTCACCGGGTCATCCGCGAGACCGGCGCCGTGGAGGGATACCGCTGGGGTACTCCCAGGAAACGCATCCTCCTCGCCTGCGAGGCCGCCGCCACTACACCCCGTTGACCCTTCAGCGCCTCAACCTTTCAACCCCACCAGCGCGTTCCACCGCCGTTGCATCTCATGGGGCGGAACGGCTTCGTTCTCGGCGAAGACCATCCATTCGTGGCCGAAGGGGTCGAGGAGCTTGGCGCACCGGTGTCCGTAGAATTCGTCCTTCGGTGGGCGCTGCACGAGGGCCCCGGCGGCAGAGGCCTGTAGGACCACGGCATCGACGTCGGGAACATGCAGGCAGAGGCGGATCGTCGGAGTCCCGGGCGGGGTGAGAGGCGATGGCCCCTCGGCCAGCATCACGAGGCCGCCGAGGACCTCCAACTCGACGTGGGCGATCCGGCCGCCGACGGGATCGGTCAGCCGGAACCGTTCCACCGCCCCGAAGGCGCGGCCGTAAAACGCGACCGCCGCACTGGCGTCGGGCACGGTCAGCACCGCGGAAAGCGGCGGGTAGCTCGGGGGCAGGTCGGGATTCATGGCTTGCCGTCCAGGGAGGGTTCCTCGAACAGGTACCGGAAGTCGTCCACCGTCAGGCTCTGCGAGAATCGTTCCTCGCCCAGGATGTCTTCCGCCACCGCCTTCTTCTGCTGCTGGAGGGCCCGGATCTTCTCCTCGATGGAACCTTGGGTGATCAGGCGGTAGGCGATGACCTTCTGCGTCTGGCCTATCCGGTGGCTCCGGTCGATCGCCTGGGCCTCGACGGCCGGATTCCACCAGGGGTCGAAGAGGATCACGTAGCTCGCCGCCGTCAGGTTGAGCCCGAATCCGCCGGCCTTGATGGAGATGAGGAAGACGGCTCCGCCGGCGTGGGACTGGAATCCGGTGACCGGCGCGGCGCGGTCCTCGGTGTTGCCCGCGATGTAGAATGTGGTCCAGCCGCGTGCGGCGATCTCCTCGCGCAGCAGGTCGAGCATCGAGACGAACTGGGAGAAGATGAGGACCTTGTGACCTTCCTCGATGAGGGGCTCGAGCAGGTCGAACAAGGCCTCCATCTTGGCGCTTTCCGCCTTCCGCTGGGCCCCGTCCACGAGCGCGGGATGACAGCAGATCTGGCGCAGCCGCAGCAGCGAGGTCAGGAAGTGGAACCGGAACTGGTCGAGGTCGGTCTTGGTCTGGACCTTCAGCAGGAGAGCCCGCGCCTTCTTGAACTCGGCCTCGTAGAGGCGCTTCTGGATGCCCTCCATCTCGCAGGACAGGTCCTCCTCGACCCGGTCCGGCAGGTCCTGGGCGACCTGCGACTTCGTCCGGCGCAGCAGGAAGGGCCTCACCCGGGCCGCGAGACGGCGCCGGGCCAGCGGGTCCTCGGCGGAGCCGAAGGAGCGCTGGAACTGGGTGCGGTTCCCCAGCACACCCGGCATGGCGAACGCGAGGATGCTCCAGAGGTCGAGCAGGCGGTTCTCGATTGGCGTTCCCGTCAGGGCCAGGCGCTGGTCGGCCTTCAGTCGCCGGGCACTCTGGGCGGTCTGCGAGTCGGGGTTCTTGATCGCCTGGGCTTCGTCGAGCACCACGGCGGTCCATTGGACCGCCTCCAGGGGTTCCTGCAGAC
>CAIYXO010000788.1 GCA_903930165.1 uncultured Verrucomicrobiota bacterium
GGCCCCCTGGAGCTGCGAGTGGAGGTCCTGCCATTCCCGCATCCGCAGGTACGAGAGGAAGTGCTGGCGGCAGAACTTCCGCCGCGCTCCCTGCGTCCTCAGTTCCTCCCAGCGGTCGTGCACCGCGTTCCAGATGCCGAGGAGGGCGAGGAAGTCGGACCGGGGATCGGCGAACCGGCGGTGCGCGGCGTCGGCGGCGTCGCGCTGGTCCAGCGGACGTTCCCGCGGATCCTGGATGCTCAGTCCCGAGGCGATGATCAGCAGCTCGCGGACGGCGTGCTCCTCCTGCGCCTGGAGCAGCATGCGGCCGAGCGTGGGATCGATCGGCAGTCGGGCGAGGTCGCGTCCCAACGGGGTCAGCTCGCGTTGCTCGTCCAGCGCCCCCAGCTCCTGCAGCAGCGTGTAGCCGCCGGAGATCGACATCGGCGAGGGCGGGTTGAGGAACGGGAAGGTCTCGATGTCGCCGAGCCGTGAGGCCTTCATCTTCAGGATCACCTCCGCGAGGTTGGCGCGCTGGATCTCGGGCTGGGTGAAGGGCGGCCGCGCGAGGAAGTCCTCCTCGGAATACAGCCGGATGCACACGCCCGCCTCCACGCGGCCCGCCCGGCCCTTGCGCTGGTTGGCGCTGCTCTGCGAGACCGCCTCCACCGGCAGCCGACGGGTCCGCGTGCGCGGGTTGTAGCGGCTCATCCGCGCCAGACCCGCGTCGATCACGAAGCGGATACCTGGGATCGTCAGCGAGGTCTCCGCGATGTTGGTGGCGATCACCACCTTCCGCCGCGGGGACGACGAGAAGACCTTCTGCTGGTCTCCCGAGCTGAGCCTTCCGAAAAGCGGCACCACCTCGGCCTCGGCGCCGAGACGGCCGTCGACCAGGTCCGCGCACTCGCGGATGTCCCGCTCGCCGGGCAGGAAGATCAGCACGTCGCCGGTCCCCGTCTCGTAGAAGAGCCGTTCGCATTCCCGCGCCGCCGCGTCCACGAAGTCCGTGTCCGCCGGATCCGACGAGGCCCCTTCGCCGCCGGGCGGCCGGTACTCGACCTCCACCGGGAAGGTACGTCCCGAGACCTCGATCACCGGTGCGTCGCCGAAGGCCCGCGAAAAGGCCCCGGTGTCGATCGTCGCCGACGTGATCACCAGCTTCAGGTCGTTGCGCTTCGCCAGCAGGTTCTTCAGGTGCCCGAGCAGGAAGTCGATGTTCAGCGACCGCTCGTGCGCCTCGTCGATGATGATGCAGTCGTAGTCCGCCAGCGTCGGGTCGCCCTGCGTCTCGGCGAGCAGGATGCCGTCCGTCATCAGCTTGATGTACGTGTCGGCGCCGGAACGGTCGTCGAAGCGGATCTTGCACCCCACCTCGCGGCCCCATCCCACGCGCAGCTCCTCGGCGATGCGTTGCGAGATGGAGACGGCGGCGACGCGCCGGGGCTGGGTGCAGCCGATCAACGCGCGCACTCCGAGCCCGGCCTCGAGGCACATCTTGGGGATCTGGGTCGTCTTTCCGGACCCGGTCTCGCCGGCGATCACCACCACCGGATGGCGTCGGATGGCCTCGACGATCTCCTCCCGTCGCGCGGTGATGGGCAGTCCGGCCGGGTATTCGGGGCGCGGCACGCCGAGGGCCCTCCGCTCGCGTCTCTCGACCGAGGCCCGGGCCTGCTGGAGCAGGCGGTCGAAGAGCGCGTCGTGCGACTCCGGATGGTGGCGGTCGCGGAAAAGCCGTACCGCCCGCGCGCCGAGATGCACCCAGTCGGGGAGCATGCAGCGCGGCAGGAGCGATCGGAATTCCTCGATGCGCGGGTCCGTCATGCCGGGCCGCCAAGCATGGGGGATCCGGGCCACGAGGCAACGCCGGCCATTGGCCTGGGCGCCCTGGCCTGATAGCCTCCTCCCCATGTCCCCCAAGTCCCGCCTCCTCCGGGCGCTCGGAGCCGCGTGCTGCCTCGGATCCCTCCTCGCCGCCGCCGAGCCTCCACGCCTGATCGTCCGGGGTGACGACATGGGCTACGCACATGCCGGCAACGAGGCCATCCGCCGCTGCTACAAGGAGGGCGTCGAGTCCTCCGTCGAGGTGCTCGTCGTGTCCCCCTGGTTCCCCGAGGCGGCCCGCATGCTCAACGAGGACGGCACCGTCGACGTCGGGCTCCACCTCTCGCTCAGCAGCGAGTGGGACAACGTGAAGTGGCGTCCGCTCACCGACTGCCCGAGCCTGCGCGATCCCGACGGCCACTTCTGGCCGATGATCTTCCCGAACCGGAACTACCCCGGCCGCGCGCTGGTGGAACAGAAGTGGACGCTGGAGGACGTGGAGAAGGAGTTCCGTGCCCAGATCGAGTTGGCCAAGCGCCGCATCCCGCGCGTGAGCCACGTCTCCGGGCACATGGGCTGCACCGACCTCGGACCCGCGGTGAAGGCGCTGGTCCAACGCCTCGCCAAGGAGTATGGCCTCGACGTGGACCCCGGGGCGCACGGCCTGGTTGGCGTCTCCTACAAGGGCCCGCACAAGACCTCCGCCGAGAAGGTCGCCTCCTTCACCGCGATGCTCGAGGGCCTCGAGGCGGGTAAGACCTACCTCTTCGTCGACCATCCGGGGCTCGACACCCCGGAACTCCGCGCCATCCACCATGTCGGATACGAGGACGTCGCCGCCGACCGCCAGGGGGTCACCGACACCTGGACCTCCCCTGCCGTCCGGGAAACCATCCGGCGTCTGGGCATCCGCCTGATCGGCTATCGCGACCTGAAGACCGCCACCACCAATGCCGCTGCCTCTGGGAAATGACCTTCGTCCCGATCCGGTCGAATCGATCCTCCTTCCTTCCGTCCATCCCCGCCCAGTCCCAGCCATGAACCTGCTCCGCCGTTTTCGATCCCACCGCCTTCTCCTGCTGCTCACCCCGCTGGTCCTCCTGCTCGAGGTTGCGACGCCCTTGGTGGCGGGGCCGTTGGACGACGTGTACCGGCTCGGGCCGGATTCGTTGCCGCAGGAGGGCGTGCCGAAGGGCCGTGTGGTCGGGCCGCTGACGCTGGCCAGCGAGGTGTTCACCAACACCACCCGCCACTACTGGGTCTATGTGCCGGCGCAGTACGATCCCGCAAAGCCGGCTTCGCTGATGGTCTTCCAGGACGGACACGCCTTCGTGAGCACCAACGGCGAGTACCGGGTTCCGAACGTCTTCGACAACCTGATCCACCGTCGCGAGATGCCGGTCACCCTCGGCGTCTTCATCAACCCCGGCCGGCGTCCGGACCAGGAGGAGTCCTCGTCGAAGGACTGGGGTGACCGCATCAACAACCGTCCGACGGAATACAACGAGCTGAACGACGCCTACGCGCGGATGATTGTGGACGAACTCCTGCCGGCGCTGAAGAAGGACTGGAACCTCTCCGAAAACCCCGAGGACCGGGCGATCGGCGGGGCGAGCTCGGGAGCGATCTGTGCCTTCACGGTCGCCTGGCACCGTCCGGACCAGTTCCGGAAGGTGCTGAGCACCATCGGCAGCTTCACCAACATCCGCGGCGGGCACGCGTATCCCGAGATCGTCCTGGCGGCGGAGCGGAAGCCGCTCCGCGTGTTTCTGCAGGACGGCATGAACGACAACCGCGGCCGACGGCGCGACGGCGGGTACGATCCGAAGTGGGACTGGTACGCGCAGAACCGGAAGATGGCCGACGCTCTCACGGCGAAGGGTTACGACCTGAACTACACCTGGGGCGTCGGGACCCATTCGAACCGCCATGGCGGCGCGATCCTTCCGGAGATGTTGCGCTGGCTGTGGCGTGACCACCCGCGTCCGACGGACGACCCGAAGGACGACGCGAACCGCGGCCTGTTGAAGCCGGCCGGTCCGTAGGCTTGTGGAAGGAGGACGGGTAAATCCTCCGAAGGAACTCCGTCCCGCCCAACCGAGTTCGCCATTGAGCGCTGTGGTGCGGGCTCCACAGTTCCGGCGGTGACGACAACCCACGTCCGCAACACCCCGGTCCGCTCCGAGTTCACACTGCCGCCGGGAGCGCCGCCGTCCAACGCCCGCGTGGTCATCGTCGGCGGTGGCATCGTCGGATGCTCCGTCGCCTACCATCTGGCGAAGGCGGGTTGGAAGGACGTGGTCCTGCTCGAACAGGGACGCCTCAGCGGCGGCACGACGTGGCATGCGGCGGGCATGGTCGGACAGCTCCGGGCCAGCAACAGCATGACCCGGATCAACCGGCATTCGGCGTGGCTGTATCCGCAACTCGCCGCCGAGACGGGCCATGACGTCGGCTGGGTCCGCACGACCGGCCTCACTCTCGGGACCAATCCCGAGCGCATGACGCAGCTCCGGCGCACCGCGGCGATGGCCGAGGTGTTCGGCGTGGAGGCCCATCTCGTGGGTCCCAAGGAGGCCCGCGACCTCTGGCCGCTGATCCAGGTCGAGGACGTCCTCGGCGCGGTCTACCTGCCGGGGGACGGACGGGTGATCCCCGGTGAATGCACCGTCGCACTCGCCAAGGGTGCGATCGCGAACGGAGCGGCGCTGTATGACCAGACCCGCGTGGCCGCGCTGATCCACCAGGAAACCGCACACGGCCGGAAGCGGATCACCGGGGTTCGGCTGGAAGGCGGCCGGGAAATCCGGGCCGAATGGGTGGTCCTGGCCTGTGGCATGTGGGCGCGGCAGCTGGGGCTTCCGATCGGCGTGGACCTGCCGTTGTATCCGGTCGAGCACCACTACGTGCTGAGCGAGCCGATCGAGGGCGCGCTGCCGACGTTGCCGTGCGCGCGGGACCCGGACGCTGCGATCTACTTCCGCACCCTCGACGACGGGTCGATCAAGCTCGGCGCCTTCCAGTGGCGCTCGAAGCCGTGGCAGATCGACGACACCGTCCCGGCCGACTTCGCCTTCGGACTCCTGGCGGACGACTGGGAGAAGTTCGCGGAGCCCTGGGCAGCCGGAAAGCACCGCATCCCGGCGCTGCGAGCGGCGAAGTTCCCGAAGTTCGTCAAAGGCCCGGAGAGCTTCACCCCGGACAACAACTTCCTCATGGGGCCGCCTGCGGGCACGGAAGGTCTGTTCGTCCTGACCGGCTTCAACTCGGTCGGCATCGCCAGCGCCGGCGGGGCGGGCCACTTCGCGGTGCCGTGGCTGGAGACCGGAGAGATGCCCATGGATCTCTGGAGCGTCGACGTCCGCCGATTCGTGCCGGCCCAGAACGGCCGCGGCTACCTCCAGGCCCGGGCCGCGGAGGTGCTCGGGCTGCATTACCAGATGGCTTGGCCGAACCGCGAGATGGAGACCTCGCGTGATCTCCGCAGGACTCCGCTGCACACGGCGACCTCCTCCCTCGGCGCCTGTTTCGGCCAGACCGCCGGATGGGAACGTCCGCTGTGGTACGCCCCGGCGGGGACGAAGCCGGAGCTGCTCTACTCGTTCCGGAAGCAGAACTGGGCGTCGCTCGTCGCGGCGGAGATCCGGCGCTGCCGCGAACGGGTCGCCCTGTTCGACCAGTCCACCTTCGCGAAGTACGACATCCGCGGCGCCGACGCCCTCGCCGCGCTCGACCGCCTCTGCGGCAACCGCCTCGACGTCCCGGTCGGCCGCATCGTCTACACCGGCCTGCTCAACGCCCGCGGCACCTATGAGAGCGACGTCACCGTCGTGCGCACCGCGCCGGACCGCTTCTACCTGATCGCGCCGACCCAGCAGGTCCGCCACGACGCCGACTGGATCCTCCGCAACGTCCCCGCCGGAGCCGACTTCCGGCTCGAGGACGTCACCGCCGCGAACGGCGTCGTCTCCATCATGGGACCGCGCTCCAGGGCGGTGCTCCAGTCGGTCACCGACGCGGAACTTTCCGCCGAGGCCTTCCCGTTCGGCCACAGCGCAGAGATCCGCATCGCGGGTGTTCCCGAACCGGTCCGGGCGCTGCGGGTCACCTATGTCGGCGAGCTCGGCTGGGAACTTCACGGTCCGGCCTCCGCCATGCCGGCCGTGTGGGCCGCCCTGATGCGGGCCGGCGAAGGCGACGGGATCGGTCCGGCGGGAACCTACGCGATCAACGCGATGCGCCTGGAGAAGGCCTACCGGGCGTGGGGCCACGAGCTGTCGGTGGACGAGAACCCCTTCGAGGCCGGACTGTCGTTCGCCATCGACTGGAACCGCGATTTCCTTGCGAAGCCGCGGCTCTTGGAACTCAAGGGGCGTCCGTCGAGGAAGCGCCTGGTGTCGCTGGTGATGGAATGCGAGGACCCGACGGTGACCCTGTGGGGCAACGAGCCGGTGTTCCGCGACGGCCTGCTGGCCGGCTACACGTCGAGCGCGGCGTATTCCCCGACGCTGTCGGCGCCGGTGGCGATGGCCTACATCAAGCGGCCCGAGTCGGAGGCGGGGCTCGGCGTGGACACGGCCTGGCTCGAGGCGGGCCGCTACGAGATCCTTCAGGACGGAGTGCGGAGGCCGGCGCGGATGACCCTGCGGTCGCCGGTGGACCCGGACCGTCGTCGGGTCCTGGTCTGAGCCAACGACGCAGAAGGGACCGGCACGCCAAGCCGCTGAATCGCGGTGGGGAAACGCTGATTTCCCGATGCGGAACCGTTCCCCAGACGATCGTCTCGCTCCCGGTTCCCGTTCCGGCGTCTCGTTGGTGCCCCCGCGCAGTTTGCGTTGGCCCCGTCTTCGCCTCGATCGAAGCGTTGGCTGGGGAGCCGATTCGCACTCCAAGGTCCGTCTCGGGGACGTCGCTTGACCGTCCACCTCCGACGCTGCAAATAGGCCACAGCCACTGGGGCCATCCGATGGCGGATCGTGGATCCGTAGGAGGCATCCGAAAGACCGGGTCCGGCGTTGTCTCGACGCCGACGTCCGCAATCGCATGAAGTGGTCCACCCATCCATTGTTCCCTGCCGCCTCTTTCCGTCCCCGGAATGCGGTCCTTTCCTCCATCGGCCTCCTGGCCCTTTCCGGCGTCGCCCACGCCCATGAGCCGGAGCCGTTGCCCGTCGCGGTGGTGACCGGGCGGGCGGACTCCCTGTTGCGGATCGCCGACACCGCCTCGGAGGGGTTCATCGGTCGGGACCACCTGGACCAGCGGCCGCTCCTTCGCCCGGGCGAGATCCTCGAGACCGTTCCAGGACTGCTGGTCACCCAACACAGCGGCGCCGGGAAGGCGAACCAGTTCTTCCTGCGCGGCTTCAACCTCGACCACGGGACCGACTTCGCGACTTCGCTCGGAGGGGTTCCCCTGAACCTGCCGTCCCATGCCCATGGCCAAGGCTACACCGACCTGAACTTCCTGATTCCGGAGCTGGTGGGGACGGTCCATTTCCGGAAGGGCCCCTCCGCGGCGGAGGTGGGGGATTTCGGTTCGGCCGGCGCGGCGGACCTGGGTTATCTGCGACGGCTGGACCGCGGCTTCGCGACGGTCGCCGGGGGAAGCTTCGGCTATGCGCGCGTCGTGGCCGCGGACAGCCGAAAGGTGCGCGAAGGCGACCTGCTCTACGCGGTGGAGGGGCTGCATGAGGACGGTCCGTGGACCGTGCCCTCGGACTACCGGAAGCTGAACGCGCTGGTGAGCTACGAGCGCGGGACCGACGAACGGGGCTGGAATGTCACGGCGATGGCCTACGCCGGCGATTGGACCGCCACGGACCAGATCCCGGCGCGGGCGGGCCTCGGGGTCTTCGACACGGTCGATCCGACCGACGGCGGCGACTCGCGGCGGTTCGGTCTCCAGGCGGATTGGCATGGCGTGTCCGAACGGCATCGGACCCACCTCCTCGCCTATGCGGTGGCCTACGAACTCGACCTCTACTCCAACTTCACCTATCGGCTGGCCAGTCCCGACGGCGACCAGTTCGAACAGCGCGACCGCCGCGCCATCATCGGGGGGAAGGCGGCCCACACCTGGATGCACGGCCTGGGAGAGCGTGATTCGGAGACCACCTTCGGCCTCCAGGTGCGCAGCGACTTCATCGAGAACGGGCTGTTCTCGACCGTCGGCCGCCAGCGTGTGACCAAGCGGGACCATTCGGGGAATCCGATTCCGTCGACGAC
>CAIYXO010000789.1 GCA_903930165.1 uncultured Verrucomicrobiota bacterium
ACGTCATCATCACCCGACTGCCCTTCGCGGTGCCCGACCATCCGCTGGTCGAGGCCCGAATCGAACGCATCGAGGCGGCCGGCGGGAACTCCTTCGGCGACTTCAGCCTTCCCGAGGCGATCCTGAAGTTCCGCCAGGGTGTCGGCCGGCTGATCCGGACCAAGTCCGACTCCGGCATCGTCGTGGTCCTCGACAACCGCGTGCTCACCAAGCGCTACGGGCAGGCCTTCCTCGACGCGATTCCCAAGTGCCCGGTCGAGGTGGTTTGAACAGCGGCTGAGGCGTGGCCGGGCGCGACGGGGAATCGAAGCGCTCCGGAAAAGGCGGGACCGTGGCGTGGCCGCCACGGCCACAGGCGGCTTCGCGTGCCGTCCCCTTCCGACTCGTTCAGCCGAAGTCGTGGGATTCCGCGGTGCGCAGCCCGTCGTGCGCCAGGCGACGGATCGCCCGGGCCGAGACGTGGATCGTCCGGTGCCGCAGCTGGATCACGCCGTCCACCTCGAGGAACGGCTCGGTGGTGATGGTCAGGCGAAGGGCCTCGAACATCTCGGGCGAGACGATGACGTTGGTGATCCCGGTCTCGTCCTCGAGGCTCACGAAGCAGACGCCCTTGGCCGTGCCGGGGCGCTGGCGGCAGACGACCTGCCCGGCGACTCGGATGAACTGTCCGTCGTGGCCGAGGACGAGGTCCGCGGCGCGCCAGACGTCGGGGATCGCCGGCCGGAGCAGCGCCATCGGATGCGGCCCGGTGCTGAGCCGTAGGCCGGCGTAGTCGGCCTGGAGACGTTCGCCGGGATCCATGGGCCGCAGCGGACCGCCGTCGACCGGCGTCGGCTGGAAGAGCTCCTCGGGACGCGGCGGCTGCTCGGAGTCCCACAGCGCGGCCCGGCGATGCGCCGAAAGCGCGTTCAAGGCGCCGATCGAGGCCAGCGTACGGCGCTCGTCCTGCGAGAGCCCGCAGCGGGCGAGGAAGTCCGCCATGGAGCCGAAGGGCTGACGCCGCCGCTCGGCGAGCAGACGTTCGGCGGATTCGCGGCGCAGACCCTGCACCTGCCCGAGCCCCAGACGGAGCGAGCCGTCCTCGAGGATCGCGCAGTCCCAATCCGAGCGGGCGATGCAGACGGGGCGCACCTGGACCCGATGGCGTTTGGCGTCCGCGACCAGGGTCGCCGGCGAGTAGAAGCCCATGGGCTGGTTGTTCAGCAACGCGGCGTAGAACTCCGGGGCCCGATGCACCTTCAGCCACGCGCTGGCGTAGGCGAGCAACGCGAAGCTGATGGCGTGCGACTCGGGGAACCCGTACAGCGCGAACGACCCGACCGCCTGCGCGACACGCTCCGCCGTAGAGTCCGGCACCCCCTTCGCCCGCATCGCCGCGAGCAGCTTCGCCTTCGCCCGCACCATCCGCTCCTCCGACCGGTGGAAGCTCAGGGCCTTGCGCAGCTCCTCGGCCTCGTCCCCGGAGAAGTCCGCCATCACCATCGCCATCTCCAGCATCTGCTCCTGGAACAGCGGCACGCCGAGCGTCCGCCGCAGCACCGGCTCCAGCCGCTCGTCGTAGTAGGTCACCGCCTCCTCGCCCGTGCGCCGCCGCAGGTACGGATGGGCGAGGTCGCCCTGGATCGGCCCCGGCCGGATGATCGCCACCTGCACGACGAGGTCGTAGAAGCAGTCCGGACGCAGCCGCGGCAGCGTCGCCATCTGCGCCCGGCTCTCGACCTGGAAGACCCCGATGGTGTCGGCGGCCTTCAAAGAACGGAACGTCTCCGGGTCGTTCTCAGGCAGCGCCGCGAGGTCCACCGGACGTCCGCGCGACGCCGACAACACCACGGCGTCCTGGATCGCGGCCATCATCCCCAGTCCCAGCAGGTCCACCTTGATGATCCCGAGTTCCTCGCAGTCGTCCTTGTCCCACTGCGCGACGATGCGTCCGGGCATGGCGGCGTTCTCGAGGGGCACGAACCGGTCGAGGCCGCCGTCGCTGATGATCATGCCGCCCGAGTGCTGTCCGAGGTGGCGCGGCAGCCGGGCGACCCGGGAATAGAGCGAGGCGAAGGCCGCGGCGCGCGGGTGCCCCGCGGGCAGCCCGGCCTTCTCGATCTGCGCGGCGAGGTCGAGGGTGTGGGGGAAGTCGCCGTGGGAGAAGAGGGCCGAGAAGCGTTCCACCACGTCCACGGGCAGCCCGAGCACCTTGCCCACCTCGCGCGCGGTCCCCCGGCCGCGGTAGGTGTGCACCGCCCCGGTCATGGCCGCCCCGCGCGGGGCGTAGCGCCGGTACACCTCCTGGATCACCCGCTCCCGCCGGTCGCCGCTGGGAAGGTCGATGTCGATGTCCGGCCAACCCTTCCGGCCCTCGCTGAGGAACCGCTCGAACAGGACGTTGAACTTCACGGGATCCACCGCCGTCACGCCGAGGCAGAAGCACACCGCGCTGTTCGCCGCGCTGCCGCGGCCCTGGGCGAGGATGCCGTTCTCGCGGCACCAGCGGACGAGGTC
Organism: uncultured Verrucomicrobiota bacterium; assembly: GCA_903930165.1. Taxonomy (GTDB): domain Bacteria; phylum Verrucomicrobiota; class Verrucomicrobiia; order Limisphaerales; family UBA9464; genus SXXZ01. The sequence goes on from CAIYXO010000789.1 coordinate 2,497, forward strand.
GGCGACGATCAGGAAGTAGCCGCAGAACCCGAGCTTCGCGATCAGGGCCAGCTCCTTGCGCAACAGCTTCGCCACCTTCTCCGGCACCTTCCCGCCGTACCGCTCCCGTGCGCCGCGCCAGGACCAGTCCTCGAGCACCCCTTCCATCGTCTCGCCCGGCCCCACCGGATGCCTCGGGAAGCCGTAGCCGAGATCCGTCAGGGCGAACGTCAGCCGTTCCGAAAGGCGGACCGTGTTCTCCACCGCGTCGGGCAGGTCCGAGAACAGGGCCCGCATCGCCTCGGCGGGCTTGAGGTGGCGCTCGGAGTTCACCGAGAGCAGGGCCCCCGCGGCGTCCAGGTTCACGTGGTGACGCAGGCAGGTGAAGACGTCGGCCACCTCACGGCCGTCCGGTGTCGCCTGGTCGACGCCGTTGGTGGCCACCAAAGCCGTGTGGGTCGCCCGCGCCAGGTCCACGAGCGGGCGGTTCCACCGTTCCTGTTCCGGCCGATGGTGCCGCTGCAGCTCGAGGAAGACGCCGTCCGGCCCGAAGGCGCGTCGCAACGACTCCAGGCGTGCCGCGGCGACGTCGCGTCCCTGGCGCGGGTCCAGCAACGCCCGAACGAGGGGCCCGTCCTCGCCGCCGGTGAGCGCCACAAGGCCTTCGGCATGGGCGGGCAGCTCGTCCCAGCGCACCTTCCCGGCCCCCTTCTCCGCACGCAGGTGCGCCCCGGTGAGCAGGGCGCACAGGTTGCGGTAGCCGGCCCGGTCCCGCACCAGCACCGGCAGCACCGACCCGTCCTCCATCACGAGCTCCGAACCGACGATGTCGCGGACCCCGCGTTCGAGGGCCGCGAGCCGGAAGCGTGGGGAGCCGTGGAGTCCCATGCGGTCGCACACGGCCACTGCGGGGATCTCCAGCCGGGCGGCCTCCGCCGCGAGGGAGTCGGGGGAGGAGGCCCCGCGGAGGAAGCTGAAGGCCGTGCGGGCGTGGAGCTCCACGTAGCCGACTCCCCCACTCACGGTGCGCCTCCGTCGGCGTCCGCCGGTTCCCTGCCGGCGGCGAACACGGCATGGACCTCGGCGAGCCGCTCCACGTCCCGGCGCTGCCAGGTGACGCCGAACGGATGCGACTCCCCGCGCAGGGCGACCAGTCGTTCCGGAAGTTCGGCGCACGAGCCGTCGAGGAAGCCGGCCAGGAGTCCGTCCAGCTCCGGGAAGGCCAGCGGCAGACGCACGTTCGCCGGGGCGCGACGTCCGCGCAGCGGGGACGGCAGTTCGGTGAGCGGAACCGCCGGATGGGCGGCGCCCCAGGCGAGGCGAAGGAGCGGCGCGTGAAGGGCCGGTGCGCCGCGGAGCGGGCCGGACCGGCGGGGCATCGCTTCGGCGGCGTCGCCGATGGCGAGGTCCAGGGCGCCCGGCCCGGCGTTCCAGCCGAGGGCCAATCGAGGGGCGGGACGGACGCCGGCGGTGTTGAAGCGTGGACGCAGCGTCCCGATCAGCTCCCGTTCCCGGGCCAGCGCCGAGGACTCGTCGCGACACTCGTCCCAGTGGATCCGCACCACCGCGGCAAGCAGGCGCCGGATCTTCCGCGGGACGCGGTCCGTGTGGGCGGAACGGTAGCTGCCGAGTCGGCGGCGCAGGTTCTTCGCCTTGCCGACATACAGCACGCCGTCCCCCGGGCCGCAGAGGAAGTACACGCCGGGCCGTTCCGGGATGTCGCGGAAGAACCCGCGTCCCAGCCGTTCCGACAACGGTCGCACCGGGGGAAGCAGCAGCAGTTGGCGGGTTTCCATGGGGCGTTCCGGTCAGTCGAGCAAGCCGGTCACCTGCCAGCGTCCCCCCTCGTGGGTGAGACGGGCGACAGTTCCGGACGGCGTCTGGACATCCCAGTCCTCGCGCGACCACGCGGCCGGCTCCCACCAGTTCCCCGAGGCCCGCCACGGACCCACCGCCACACGCAGGCGTCCGTTGACGACGGCGCAGCGGACCGTGAGCGGCGCGGGGAGACCGGGACCGGTGGCGACCTCGGCCTCCGGGGCGGGACGCAGCCGACGCCAGGGCACGGGACGGAGCAAGGGCGGCCGCGAGGGCAAATCCGAAGGCGGGCCCTCGAAATCGGGCGGGACGAGACGGAACGCGTCCGGCCGATGCCCCGGCATCCGGACCGGCGAACCGACGCGGTCGGCACCCACGAGGGCCGACAGCCGGGCCAGCGTCTCCTGGAACTGGCAGGGATCCCGCAACACCGACTCGAAGAGCCCGAACTGCCGCTGCGGCGCCAGGCC
>CAIYXO010000790.1 GCA_903930165.1 uncultured Verrucomicrobiota bacterium
CCCGCGAGTCGAAGGTGGAACCGTGGTGCGGCCGTTCCGCCTCCTTGTCGATTCCATGGACAGCGTCCGCGAGCTTTCGCCGGACCTCTCACCGGCATTTCCGGGTCCCTTCAACCGGCCCATGGATTTCGAACCGGCGGCGGTGGGGGAAGGCGTCCAACTCCGCGGCACGGTCACCTCGGTGGCAGGGGCGGATCGGTTTGAGGTGGAATTGCCGGGACGCCGGGTTGCGGTCGAGCATCCCCTGCCTCGTCAAGCCCGTGTCGGCGCGCTGGTCGAAATGGTGGGCGAATTGCACCCGCCCGGCGCCGGCACCGGAACATGGCGCCTCGCCCGGACCCTGTTCCGGGAAATGGGGAACGCCGCCGTCGGGTCGACCGAAACCTTGGTGCCGGTGATCCATTCCATCGAGGAGGTCCGCCGGCTCACGCCGGAGATGGCCGGCCGGAAGCTTCCCGTGGCCGTCGCCGCCGCGGTGACCGGGGACTACACGCGCTTCGGGGAAAAGGTTCTCTTCCTTCAGGATGAGACCCGGGGGGATCTACTCCTATCCGGGGACCAACGTCGCCAACCTCGCCATCGGGGAGGACGTCCTGGTCGTTGGCACAACCGGCGCCGGGCTCTTCGTGCCGGAGATCTTGGCCGGGGAAATCCGGCCGTTGGGCACCCGACGTTCCGTCCGAAGCACGCCCGCCGAGATCAGGGTCCTCAAGAGCGGGCTGTTCGACAGCCAATGGGTGGAGATCGCCGGCTTGGTCACCCGTGTTTGGTTCAAGGAAGGGACGTCGCGACTCGAGCTGACGGACGGGGTGGAATCGATCGAGGTCCGGATAGGGGGCAAGGAACCACCGGCGCACCTGCTAGAGAAGCTGGTCCAACTCAAGGGCGTGGCGGCAACCGAATACAATCCGAGGCGCCAGGCAGTGGGCGCGTTCCTGTGGTGTCCGTCGGAGATGTTCATCCACGCGGAGGAGCCGGACGGACGCGATCCCTTTGAGACCCCGGCCAAGCCGATCGCCTGGCTCCGGAACTTCCAGCAGATGTCCCGCGGTCCGACCCGGGCGCACGTCCAGGGGGTACTGACCGCAGTGGCCCCGGACGGCCGGGCCATCGTCCAGACCGGATTTGACGCCTTGCAGGTGCTGGCCGCCACTCCCGTGGCGGAGGTCCCGGGAACGGAGGTCGATGTCGTCGGCCTGATCGGATGGAACGGGGCGCGTCTAGAAATGCGGCGGGCGCAGATCCGGGCCCGAGGGCCTGCGGCGATGCCCCCGGCCGTGCCGCTCAGCGCCGGCAACCCAATACCCGAGTTCGACGGCATCCGGTCGCAGGTCGAAGGCGAGGTGCTGAGCGTGAACCTGGAAGGAGGTCGGATGCGCCTCCTGCTCATGGAAGACCAGCCCGTCCAGGTGATCGTCCCCCGGTTCACCAACCGCCTCTACCAGGCGGACCTCTCACCCGGGATGCGGATCCGGGCCGAAGGCGCCAGACTCAACCGCCTGGATTCCGAGGGGCATATCGACGGCCATGAGCTCCTGCTGGGGCTCCCTTCCGACCTGAGGATCCTCGAGCGGGCGCCCTGGTGGACCTGGAGCAACGCGGTGGCGACCTTGGGATCGGCAGGTGTCGCCGGCTTGGCGGCTTTCGCCTGGATGAGGAGCCTGCGGTCCAAGGTCCGGCAGCAGGCCTCGGAGATCGAAGCGCGCTACCGACTCCAGGCGGAACTGGAAAGGCGCAATGCGGAACTGGTGGAACAGGCGGGTGAGGTCATCCTGGAACTCGAACCCGACGGCCGGATCCGCTCCGCGAACCCGGCGGCGGGACGCCTCTTCGGCCAGACGACGACCGGTCTCGTCGGAGCGCTTCTTCCCGACCTCGCCTCCGTCGACGACCGGCCCCGGATCAGTGAGGCGTTGGACTCGGCGGCCCGCGGAACCGTCGAGACGGTCCAGTTCCCGGTCTCCTTCGACGGCTCGGCTTCCCGATGGATCGAACTGCGTCTTCAGCCGTTCGGAACCCTTGGCGGCCAGCCCCTGCTCGGCGCGGTCGGACGGGATGTCTCGGACCGCAAGCAGGCCGAGATGGCCCTCCGCCAAAGCGAACAGAACCTGAGGAGGATCATCGAGTTCCTCCCGGACGGAGTCGTCCTTCTCGACGAACGCACCGTGATCCGGTTCCAGAACCGCCGGGCCGGCTCGCTCCTGGGATATCCGGCGGACGGGTTGGTCGGGCGTCCCGTGGGCATCTTCCGCAACAAGACCCTCGAGACCTGGGCCCTCGATCTCCTCCAGAGCTCGGACCATGGAACGATCGCGGCACGGTCCGGGCATCTTCAGACCCTGGTCCTCGCCCGATCGGGGGGTGCGGAACTGCTGGCGGACGTGTCGATCGGGGTCGTGCGCCGCTCGGATTCCCGCTCCTGCCTGGTGAGCTTCAGGGACGCCTCGACCCGGATCGCGGCCGAGGAAACCCTTCGGAACCAGGCGATGATGGCGCGGGTGGAGTCGGAGGTTTCCCTGGCGGTGGGGCTAGCCGACGATTCGGAAACGTTGCTTCGGAAATGTTCGGATGTCCTTGTCTCCCAGGCTGGAGCCGCGGTCGTCCGGGTCTGGATCCGAGGGGGCCGCGACGCCGAAGCCCGGTTGGTGGCCGCCGTCACGGACCGGGATTTCCCATGCGACGCGAAAGCCCTTGGTGGACCGGCGGACCGTTGTCTCGAATTGCTTGGCGGCTCGGGCGAAGCCCTGCAAATCCTCCACATCGCCGCCGAACCGGGAATGGCGACCGCATCGTTGCGGGGCCTCACGACGTGCAGTCTTCATCCCTTCCCGGCGGGAGAGCTCGGGCACGGCGTGCTGGAGGCCTATTCACGGGGCCCACTTCCTGCCCTGGTCGCCGGAAACCTCGCGGTCGTCACCTCGGCCCTCGCCGGAGGCCTGCTCCGGGTCCAGGCGGTGGCGCAGCTCAACCGTTCCAATTCCAAGCTCCGGGCCCTCCTCGACTCGACGCCCGTGGCGATCCTGGAACTGGACCCCGAAGGCCGTGTCCTCGACATCAACCCCGCAGCGGAAACGCTCTTCCGCCATACCGGACAAGAGGCGCGGGGACTCGGGTTCCGCGTCCTGTCGGGCTGCGACGACGCCACCGACTGCCGCCTCCTCGATGTCGGCCGCGGAGACGGACCCATCTCGGGCCTCGAGATCGCGTTGACGCATGGGGACGGCTCCAAGACACCCTGCAGCCTGTACGCGGCCTCCACGACGATCCCGGGAGGTCCGGCCTCCGGGACGGTCTGCGTCCTGGTCGACCTGACGGAACGCCGTCGCATCGAGGCCGAGTCCGACAGGATCCAACGGAAGCTGCGCGACGCCCAACGGCTCGAGAGCCTCGGTGTCATGGCCGGTGGGATCGCGCACGACTTCAACAACATCCTCGGATCGATCCTGGGCAACGCGAACCTCGCCGCGGCCGCGGCGGAAGGACGGGGCGAACTGCTGGACCATGTCCACGAGATCGAACGGGGAGCCCAACGCGCCGGAGAGCTTTGCCGGCTGATGCTGGCCTACGCAGGCCAGGCCGGGATCGGCAAGAAGCAGGCCGACCTCAACGAGATCGTCCGCGACACGCTCCGACTTCTCCGGCATGGAATCTCGAAGCTTGCGGACGTGCGGCTGGATCTGGCCGTGACGCTGCCCTGGACGCCGCTGGACACCGCCCAGATGCGCCAGGTAGTCATGAACCTGGTCGCCAACGCTTCCGACGCCCTCGGCGACCAGCCCGGGGTCATCGGGATCCGTACCGCCGTGCACAACCCGGAGGACGCCACCCTGCCCAGGGCCGACCTGCCCGCGGGACCCCACATCCTGCTCGAGGTCTCCGATACGGGCTGCGGCATCGAGGAATCCGTGGTCTCCCGCATCTTCGACCCGTTCTTCACCACCAAGTTCGCCGGCCGCGGGCTTGGGCTGGCCGCCGTCTGGGGCGTGGTGAGAGGACATGACGGACAGATCGGCGTCCACAGCGCACCCGGTGCCGGATCCACCTTCCGCGTCTGGATCCCGGCCCTGGAGGCCGTCGCACCTCCGGCCGCTTCGCCGACGCCCGATGCACCCGCGACGAATGCGCCGACCCCTCCGGGCCTGGTCGTGCTGATCGACGACGAGGCCCCGCTGCGAAGGGTCACGCGGCAACTGCTGCAGAGGTTCGGATACGAGGTGATCGAGGCCGCCGACGGCATCGACGGACTGGAAGCGGTCCTCCTCCACCAGTCGCGGGATCCGCTGGTCATGCTCGACGTCACGATGCCCCGCATGGGTGGGAACGAGGTTCTCGCCCGGATCCGGCGCGAGGCGCCGGATGTCCGCGTGGTGATGATGAGCGGCTACGCCTCGGGCGGATCGTCCGTTGCGGAGTTCCCGCAGGCGGACGGTTTCCTCTCCAAGCCCTTCAGCGCGGAGACCCTGCTTCGTGCGCTGAAGGAGGCGGACGTGCGGCGGCGCACCCGTAGCTGAGACCGCCCGACTGGAAGGTCCGGCGGCGCCGGGATCGAAACCGGCTGCGGAGCCGGGTTGGAGGCGGCATCAAACGGAGGGAACCGTCGACTCCACACCGGCAGGCACCTCGACCGGGAGCCAACGGCCGATCACTTCGACCAGATCCTTCTGACGGACCGGCTTCGCGATGTAGTCGTCCATGCCGGCCTCGAGGCAGCGCTCCTTGTCGCCCTGCATGGCATTGGCGGTCATGGCGATGATCGGCACCTGCGGATTCCCGGCCGCGCCGCGCCGGATCTGCAGCGTCGCCCCATAGCCGTCGAGCTCCGGCATCTGGCAATCCATCAGGACGAGGTCGGACCTTCCTCCGCGGAGGGCCTCGAGCGCCTCGAGGCCGTTGGAGACGATGTCGACTGCGAGCCCGAGCTTCTGGAGGTGCCGTTGGGCCACCTTCTGGTTCACGACGTTGTCCTCCGCCACGAGGACCCTTGCGAGTTTGGTCGTCGAAGTTCCGGAGCCCGCCGCCGCGACGGCGGGAGTCTCCGCCCGGGGTCCGGAGCGCCGGGGCAGGCCTGGCGGCTGGATCCGGGGTACCAGGCCCGCCGCGAGTTTCGCCAAGGCATCATGCAACTGCGAGGGACGTACGGGCTTGACCAGCCAGGAGGAGATGCCGGCCGCACGGAGCTCGTCCGGATGCAACCGCTGGCACATCGAGGTCAACACCACCAACTGCGTGCCGGCCACCACCGGGTCCGCCTTGATGCGTCGGGCCAACTCCACCCCGTCCATGACCGGCATGTGGTAGTCGAGGACGGCGATGTCCACGGGCCGCCCGAGCTCCGCGGCCCGCCGCAACTCCGCCAGGGCCTCGGCTCCGGAGGCGACACTTCCCCCGTCGTTCAGGTGCCATCCCGCCATCTGGTACTGGAGGATCCGGCGGTTCGTCTCGTTGTCGTCGACGACGAGGACGTTCACGCCGTTGAGGGGATGCAAGGTTGCCGGCTCCGGGTCGGAATGCG
>CAIYXO010000791.1 GCA_903930165.1 uncultured Verrucomicrobiota bacterium
AGCCGGTATCCGCTACTCCGGCACGGTCCGAAAGCCGGGCCTGGGCGGGATCCATGTGTTCGTGAACGGAGCCGTGGGCGGACTGATGACGACCCATCCCTCGGTCACTGTTCGCGATCCGTTCCTGGGCACGGACTTCAAGACGCCGTCGCACGACAAGACCCGAGCCGTGGGCAACAGCCTTGCGGCGAAGATCCTCGACCGCATCGCCACCAACGCGACGCCGCCGGTGGAGGTCGCCGCGCTCGGAATCGAAACCCGCACGCTGGACCTCCCGTTGGCCAACAAAGGTTTCCTTGTCGCCGGCTTCCTTGGGCTGCTGGACCGCGGACACTCGGGCTTCATGAAGATGCGCTCGGAGGCCGGACTCCTCCGGATCGGGGACGTTTCCGTGGCGCTGATTCCGGGGGAGATCTATCCGGAGATCGTGAACGGCGGGGTCGTCCGCACCGACGGCGGCGACTTCGGAATCGAGCCCCTCGAGGTGCCGCCGATCCGTGAATTCATGCCGGGGAAGGTCAAGTTCGTCTTCGGCCTGGCGAACGACGAGATCGGCTACATCATCCCGAAATCGGAATGGGACACGGTCGCGCCCTTCAACTACGGCGCCAAGGGAGCGCCATACGGCGAGGTGAATTCCATCGGGCCGGAAACCGCCCGCATCCTGCACTCAACCCTCCTGGAACTCAGCAGGGCCGCGATCGACAAGCATTGAGGCCGCAATGGGTCGGCCCACGCCCCGTTTGGCGTCTTGGCGTTTTTGCGTGAGTTCGGCCTTGGCTCCCGCTGAATCGGTACGGCTCAGGGATTCAGCAGGCGTATCACCTCGTCGTGGAGCCCCGGAGTCGCGGCGATGGCGGAAGTCGCTCCGATGTGGTCGGCCGGGCGTCCTTGCCAATCTGTGAGGCTGGCCCCGGCGCCCTTGAGCACCGGAACCAGGGGCAGCAGGTCCCAAGGATTCATGATCGGATCGACGACCACGTCCACCCAGCCAGAGCAAAGCATCAGGTAGCCGTAGCAGTCGCTGAATCCCCGGTAGAGCCGCACCGATTTCGCCAAGGCATCGAAGCCGGGGCCGTTCTGGTACTTGGCAGGGAACAGCGGATCCGTGGTCAGCATGGTGGCTTCGGAAAGCCGCGGACAGGCACGGACGCGGACCGGTTGGCCGTTGAGAGTCGTCGTTTCCCCGTCACCGATCATCCGTTGACGCAGGATCGGCTGGTCGATGCATCCCAGGACCGGCTTGCCCCGGTGCAGGAGGCCGATGAGCGTCCCGAACAGCGGCACGTTGAGGATGAAGCTCTTGGTCCCGTCCACCGGATCCAGCACCCAGACGTACTCCGCGTCCCCCTTCTCGGTCCCGAACTCCTCGCCGACGATTCCATGTTCCGGATAACGGGCTTGGATCATCTCCCGCATCACCTTCTCCGCTCCGCGGTCGGCGAGGGTCACCGGCGAGGAGTCGCCCTTCAGTTCCAGGCCCATGTCCCGCGCCCCGTAGAAGGGCCGGATCGCTTGGGCGCTGGCATCTGTGAGTTCGTGGACAAACGGAATGAAGGCGGAGGCGTTCACCGGCCGAATCGGAACAGATTCCGCCCCACAGGCAAACATCGCAGCGACAGGAAGGCGTCGGCCCGCATCCCGGCGCCGAGCCGGTCAGCGGACGGCATCCGCCGCCTCGCGGCCCAGGCGCTCCGCCTCGCGGACCGGGGCACGGAGGCGGGCGAAGCGGGCACGGCCGTCGGTGAACGCCGCGACGGAAAGATCGAGCTGGTGGCCGAGGACGCGGGCGTAGCCGGCCACCGGGCTTTGGCATCCACCGCCGAAGGATCGGAGGAAGGACCTTTCCGCGACGACGGCCTGACGGGTGTTGAAATGGTCGAGCACGGAAACCAGTTCGAGGATCTCGGGATCGGCACTCCGGATCTCCATGGCAACCGCCCCCTGCCCCACCGCCGGAATCATCTCATCGGGCTCGAGGATGGAGGCGAGGATGCCTTCCGGCGGGGCCTCGACCGAAGACCTCGCCTTGGGGCCCAGCCGGGGATCCACCCGCAGGGCGCCGCGGGGATCGAGGTCGAGCATCAGTCGGGACAACCCCGCGGCCGCGAGGAGCGTCGCGTCGATCGAGTCTTCCTCGACAAGCTTGCGCAGGCGCGTGCCGACGTTGCCGCGGATCGGGACGATTTGGACATCCGGACGCCTGTGCTGCAGCAACGCCGCACGTCGGGTGCTGCTCGTCGCCACCACCGCGCCCTCCGGAAGTTCCTCGAGGCCGAGGTGGGGGTCGAATCCGGCCCTTTCCTTCATCCCGGGCCGCCACTCCGCGTCGGCCCGCCGCTCACCCTCCACCCGCCGGCGGTCCCGGTAGAGCAGCACGTCACGGACGTCGGCCCGCGGCCCGACGGCTCCGATCGTCAGTCCCTCCGGAAGTTCCGTGGGGAGATCCTTAAGGCTGTGCACCGCGATGTCCGCCTTGCCCTCCAGAAGGGCGACCTCGAGTTCCTTGGTGAAGAGCCCCTTCGGCAGGGCCGCGTCCGGGTTCGCCAGCGACGCGCTCTGGAGGTGGTCGCCGGTGGTGCGGATGACCTCGAGCCGGAACTCGATTGCGGGAAACGCCATCTCGAGATGGGCGAGGATCTGTTTGGATTGGGCCAGCGCCAGGGCGCTGCCCCGGGTCGCGACGACCACGGGTCGGTCGAGTGACATGGATGGAATTCAGGAAGCCGGTGAACGGACACCGAAGGGACCGAAGCGTCGTCCCTCGGAAAACTCGGCCGCGGTCTGGCGGATCATCTCCTCGCAACGGGCCAGCTCCTCGCGACGCAGCTGGGCCGCGGAATCGGCGACCGCCTGGAGGTCGTCGACATTGGCGAGGTAGACGTCCCGCAGTCCGGCAACGACCGGATCGATGTCGCGCGGTACCGCGAGGTCGATCAGGAGAAGTGGACGGGTTCCGCGGACCTGGAGCAACCGTTCGAGCCGGGGGCGGTCTAGGATGTAGTGCGGGGCGCCGGTCGCGCTGACCACGATGTCGACCCGGGAGAAGGCCTTCTCCCAGTCCTCGAACCGGATGGCCATTCCGCCCAACTCCTCGGCCAATGCAGCGGCCCGGTCGAAGGTGCGGTTGGAGACGAGAATGCTGCGGGCGCCGCGGCTGCGCAGGGCCCGTGCGGTCTTCTCGCTGGTGTCGCCCGCACCCACCACCAGGACGTCATGGCCTGTCAACGCGTCGAAGATCCGTTCGGCGAGTTCGACCGCCACCGAGGCGACGCTGGTGTTTCCACGCTGGATCTGCGTCTCCGTGCGGATGCGTTTGGCCACGTTGAAGGCCTTCTGGAAGACCCGGTTCAACTCTCCTCCGGTATGTCCACCGGCCAAGGCGGCCGAGTAGGCCTTCTTCACCTGGCCGAGGATCTCGGTCTCTCCGATGACCAGCGAATCGAGCCCGGAGGCAACCCTGAAGAGATGCTCGAGGGCTCCCGCACCGGAATGAAGATAGGTCACGGGAACGATGTCGGTGGCGAAGGCCCTGTCCGCGGCGAGGAATGCACGGACGTTCCGGGCGACCGCCGCGGCGTCACCCGAGCCGGAGCCGTAGATTTCCACGCGGTTGCAGGTGGAGATCACCACCGCCTCGTTCACGATGCCCGCGGCACGGAGGCGGGCGGCGGCCGGGACAAGGTCGGACTCCGCGAACGCCAGCCTCTCGCGGACATCCACGGAGGCGCAACGGTGGCTTGTTCCGGCGACGACGAGGGGCATCAGAGGTTTGCGGGGTTGGCGCCCCGGTTGTGCATGTCGGAAAGCAGGTAGACCCCCCAGAACGTGAGCATGAGAACGGCGAATCCCAGCAGGGCACCCCAGGCGAGACGACGGCCGCGTTGGTGGAAACGCCATGCCCCGACCAACAATCCACCATAGACGAGCCAGGTCGCCACCGAATAGACCACGAAGGGATCCGGCGAAAACCATGCGCCCCTTGCCTGCCGCAAGTAGAGGGAACCGGTGATAAGACCGGCGGAAAGGAGCGCCAAGCCCACCCAGAGAAGGCGGGTGACGGTGAGCTCCAGCCGTGCAATCGGGGGCAGCGACGCGAACAGGGCCTGCGACTTGTTGAATCGGAGGTTGTGCTCCTGGCGCAGATACATTCCCGAAGCGACGGACCCGAGGCCGAAGGAACCGTAGGCGAGGAGGACCAGCGCGGCATGGACAGGGCCCCAGCCGGCGGAGAAGTCCGGATGCAGGCCACGGTTCCGGTCCAAGGCCGGCATCAGGGCGAAGACTCCAAGCACCGTCAGGAGGGGCGCAGCGAATGCCCCGAGGAACCGAAGACGGCGAAATCCTCCGATCACCGAATAGGCCGCGGAGATCGTCCATCCGACGAACATCGTCGCCTCGAAGAGATTCGTGATCGGA
>CAIYXO010000792.1 GCA_903930165.1 uncultured Verrucomicrobiota bacterium
CCGAGGCGTTGGCCTTCGGCGGAGGCTTCCGCATCGGCCGGGACGGACCGCTCGTCGGCTCGGGACGGATCCGGTTCCTCGGATTGGACAACCTTTCGCGGATCTCCGCGGCCCGCCCGCTGGTGATGACCCTCGACGGCACGCTCGGAGGCACCGAGCTGATGCCGGCGATGTCGCTGAGGAACGCCCGCTTCGAATGGTTCGACTCCCGGCGCCTGCCGGAATTCTTCGTGACCGGCCTGGACGTCGGCACCCGGCCGGATTTCGTCCTGAACCAGGTGCTCCCGGTCCAACTGCGCCACGCCGAGTTCACCTTCATCGACCCGCGCCGGCCTCTGGCGACCCGTTTCCGTCCCGACAACGTGGGCATCCTCGCGAGCCTGGGGGTGGCGATCCCGCCCGAGGACCCGGTGCTTTCGGGCCAGGCGGACCGGGTCAGCGTGACCTTCGCCGCGGACGGCACGCCGCGCATCGAGGGCGTGAAGACCCTCTGCCTTGGGGTCAGCGGCTTCGACCTGCCGCCCATCAACGACATCGGCGGCCAGGCCTGCATCGGCGGCCTCGACCAGAGCCTCGGCCAGCAATGGATCGCCGGCCGCCTGAACGGCACCTACGACACCTACAAGGTCCTGGTGAGCTTCGCCGCGAACACCTTCCTCGGTCCGCTCGGTGCATGCGTCGAGATCAACGCCGGCGGCGTCGGCGTGCCGCTCGGGCCCACCGGCTTCCTCTGGACCGGCGCCCAAGGGGGATTCTCCCTCGCCAACGCCACCGTCGACCCCTGCGAGTTCAAGAACCAGTTCATCCTCAGCCCCAGCGGCGAGATCCTCGACTTCAACGGTCCTCGCATCCCCAGCTCCGGAATGGACTGGGTCGCGTTCCGCACCGCCATCCGCAACGCCGCCGAACAGGCCGCCGACTTCGCCCGCACCGTTCCCGTGCCCGACCTGCCGCAGACCGTGGCCGACGCCCGGAAATCCGACACAGTCGACGACGCCATCGACGCCGAGGACGGCGAAGAGACCGGGGCGAAGACCGCGGATTCCATCGAATGCCCCGGCGGGTGCCCCCCGGCGACGGTGAACATCTTCTGCCAACCCCACCCGGACACGGTGCGGTTCCCGGGGCGGATCATCGGCAAGTTCAGCTCCATCGACGCCCAGACGCTCGAACGGATCGGCATCAACGAAGCCTGGGTCCGCCAGAACTCGTCCTCCGCGGCTTTCCTCGCCAACGCCGCCGCGCGCCGGGTGGTCGATGCGGTCGCGACGCACATGCCGGTCGCCGGACCGCCGCTCTCGGCGTCCGCCGTCAACACCCTCAACCGCTACCGGTCGGAGGGTCTCGAACAGATGCGAAGCGCATTCGTGACCCTCATCCAGCCGGCCGTCCAACAGGCCTTCGCCTCGGGTCCCTCCGTGGTGTACCAGCGCCTCGCCGCAATCCTCTACGAAGGCGCCCCGTGCGCGGACCTCTCGCTCTCGGTCGCCGGCAGCTTCTCCTACGCCGGCATCTCCAGCTTCGCCTACCTCAAGGGCCAGGGTGTCATCGGCACCGCCGGGTCCGTCGGCGCCGTCGGCATCGTCAACGTCGTCGGACTCCCCGTCGGCCAGGCGCGGATGTTCGTCTCGGCCACCGACGAGAAGGGCGAACTCGCCCCCTCCCTCTGCGGGGAGGTGCTGTTCGAGGTCGGTCCGCTCGACATCGGCGGCGTCCAGGCCGCGATGGAATGTCCCGGATGCGTCACCGAGGCGGTCCAGGCGGTGGGCGACATCGCCCGTATCGTCGGCGAACCGGTCCTCCGCACCGTCTACGGCCGCGCGGTCGGCGCGGCCACGACCGGCCTTTCGCGCGACGAGATGATCGCCCGCATCTCGAACCTCGCCCATCCCCAGGCGCTCAACGCCTCCCAACGGCTGGCCCTGCTCGCCGAGTTCTCGTCGATCCGGGACGACCTGGTCGGCGCGTTGCCCTCCGACTTCCCTCAACGGATGGGCGAGGTGGCCCAGCGCCGGTATTCCAACATCCGTCCCACGCTGACGCTCTGCGGCGAGGTGGCCCCGAAGCTCTTCGGCATCCCCCTCTACCCCGGCGGGGACGTCGTCACCTTCCAGGCCCAGTACAGCAGGACCCGTTATGCCGGACGGCTCGAGATCAACCTCAGCGATCCCCGGTACCTCCTGTTCGTGCGCGGCGCCCTCAGCCCCGCACTGGAGTATGGCGACCCGCTGGAGTTCCTCATCGCCGGCTACACCGGCGGTTTCGCCTCGCCGTCCCGCGCCCGCGACCTGGTGCGGAGATCGGTCGACAGCGCCCTCCGCAACACGACCTACACCCTCGAGGTGCGGTCCGCGCCGTTCGGCATGGAGCTGGCCGGAGGCGCCGCCCGGGTGATCCTGCCCAATCTCGCGTCGCATCCCGAGGCCTACCGGGTCGGCGATTCCCGGCGCTGGGTCTCGCCCGACGAACTCCGGCTCCGACCCGGCCTGACGAATCTCCCGTCGCGCTCCGACCTGCTGCTCGCCGCGTCCGCGACGCGAAGGCTCGGCGACGCCATCGGATGGAAGGGTTCGGTCCAGGACCTGCCCAACGCCTATCCCGCCAACGACCCGGCCTACCTGCCCGCCCGCACGAACCTCCAGGGCCGCGTGCTGAACGTGGACTATTTCCCCCATGGCGGCCTGGTCGGCGCCGGACAGCTCGCGCCGCCCCGGCTTCTCGTCGACTCCCCGCCGCTCGCCCTGATCCAGCAGATCCTCACCAACGGAAGCCCCGTCGGGAAGGCCACCAACTTCCTCACGCTCGTCCGCGACTACGTCCTCCAGACCCGGACCAACGGGCAGCTCTCGTTCTACCTGCCCGCGCCGAACCCGCCGGTGATGTTCGACCCGCAGGGCAACCTCCTTCCGGGAGCGCTCAATTCGCTCGATCCCCAGGCGATCCTCGACTCGATCGGCACGGTCCTGCCGGCCTACACGAACTCCATCCGGGTCCCGGCCCACCTCTGGCGGACCGACCTCTCGTTCCTTGCCGGATGGATGACGAACACGATCCTCGGCGTCCCGACGTTCAACGCCCGGCTCTTCGGGCGGCTCCCCGTGGGGCAGGAACCGGCCGAACTCGTCGCCACCGCCCAGGTCCCGACGAACTCGTGGATCTCCCAGCTCGCACCCGCCGGGGCCTCGCTCCGGTTCCAGTTCATCGGACGCCCCCCGCGGCCGATCGCCGACACCTTCGTCGGGCTCACCAACGACCTGCAGCTCGCCCTCAACGGCCGCACCAACCTGAACGCCGCGATCAACCGCACCTGGGACGCCTTCACCAACGTCATCCCGAGGGTCAGCCTCCAGGCGGACCTGCCCCGGCTCCAGGTCCCGCCGGCACTCCAGGCGATACTCTCCACGCCGCCCACCAGCGGCTCGGCGACGCTCGTCGCCTACTCGCCGTTGTACGACCTCAACGCCGACACGCGCACCCCGTTCGGCGCCATCCGTCTCTACGGCGGCATCGGCGTCCGCGGCACCCTGCGGGTCCTCGGACTCGTCGACTCCTCCTCCGCCGAGTTCAGCGTCCAACAGCCGCCCACGGCCGCCTTTCCGCCCATCCTCCGCGGGCGGATGACCCTTCCGCCGATCCCGTTCGGCAGGTTCCGCATCACCGGGACCAACGGCGGATCGCTTTCCGTCGACGTCTCGCCGGAGGGCCTGCTCATGCCCCAGGACGTCCGCCTGGAGCTGGACGGCACCACCTTCGGCTCGCTGGGCGACGGCGGCGCCCGGTCCGTCCAGTCCATCCGCCCGCAGGTGCTGCCGCTGCGGCCGTTCACCCTGCGCCAGAACGGCGAGTTCGTCGCCGAACTCCTCCCGGTCACGAACCTCAAGCTCGGGCCGTTCAACCTCGGCTCGGTGAACTCGGCCATCCTTCGCCGCAGCACCAACGGCGTCGTCCGACTTGACCTCGGCGGCGTCCTCGGCAACGCGCCGCTCCCGGCGTTGAACGTCTCCGGAACCCTCGCCAGCGACGGCTCCCTCGTTCTCGACACCAGCGCCCCCACCAACAGCACGCTCCATGGTTTCCCGGTCGTCGGCCTGACCGTGGCGCTGCGCGGCGGCACGGCCGCGTCCTACTCGTCGGAGATCGCCGCCTCCGTCGGACTGCCGGGACTGACCCCGATCGGCATCTCCGCCAACTGGCGCCCGCCGGCGGCGTTGAACCTGACCCATTCCGGGTCCGAAAGCGCTCTCGTGGCCCTCGGTGATGGCTTCTCGCTGAGCCGCACGGCCGGGGCGCTTTCCTCGGGCGGATTCACCTTCCGCACCACGCCGCTCTTCGGGCCCGGCTATTCCGGACGCCTGAACGCCAACGGCACGTTCGCGCTGACCAACATTGGTTCGCTCAGCACGACCTTTCATACGTTTCCGGTCGCGACGCTGACCAACATCCTCCGCAAGACGCGGGTGGATGGACTGGTCCAACAGTCCGTCTATGCGAAGTTCAACCTGACCAACAGCCCCGTGTTCAACGGGTTCCTGTTCGCCGGCGAACAGTTGTCGAACGGCTCCCTCGCCATCACCAACCGTCCGGGCAACGTGATCCTGGCCGGACTGACCCTCCCGAGCCCGGAGATCGTCCTGCGCAGCAATCCCAGGGGGGCGCCCTCGATGACGCTCCGAGGTCCTCTTTCGCTCCCCAACATCTTCGCGGCGGCCCTTCCGAACCTCTCCGGAACCATCCGTCCGAATGCCCTGGTCAACGTCACGATCACCGACGCCGCGTCGACGATCCTCGGGTTCCCGATGAACGGAATCCAACTCGGCGGGGCCGACCTGCCGCTCGGAGGCAGCAACCCGCTCCTGACCCTCGGGGGAACCCTCGCCCCGGTCCAGTTCCTGCCCTCGATCCCGCTGAGCGGATCCCTGCGGCCTTCCGGCGTGTTCGACTTCACCGGCCCCGACCCGGTTCCCTTCAACCTCTTCGGACGCTCGCCGGACCTCGGCGCCTGGACCTTCAACCGCGCGGGCCTCGCCTCCCGCGGAAAGATCTCCGTGGGCAACATCGAGATCCCCCTGGTCCTCAATTGGAACAGCGCCACGAACTCCCTGCAGCTCGGAGGTGGCACGTCGTCGCGCGACACCGGATGGCAGGGCTTCGGCACGGTGCGCGGCCGGATGGCGTGGTCCACCTCGGCGCAGTTCGACCCGGCCAACCGCTCCTGGAGCCTCGGGCTGAGCACCACCATCGCCGGTTGGAACACGCCGAACAGCCCTCCCGACAACCTCAACGACATCGGGGAAGGCTTCCGCATCGGAAGCTTCCGGGTGTCCCGCTCCTCGTCCCTCGACAGCGACACCTTCCGTTTCACCCCGTCCTCTCCGTTCCCCGGTCCCGAATTCTCCTGGGGCCTCCGCTATCCCTGACCCTGTCCCATGAACACACCGAAAAACTCCACGTTCCTGCGCCGCCTTCTCGGCCCGTTGCTGGGCCTCGCCGCCGGGGTCCTCCACGCCCAGTCCTTCGACACCGGCAGTGACGGAAGCCTCGGCCATCTCCACATCACGAACTCCGTGGTGCTCGACCTTCCCGCGGATGGCCGACTCAAGGTCCGCAGCCTCGTCGTCGAATCCGGAAACTTCCTTTCCTTCCGCCCCAACGCGGCCAACACGCCGGTGTACATCCTCTCCCAAGGCGACGTCCGGATCGCGGGCCAGATCAACGTTGCCGGCGACTCGGTGGACCGCTCCCAGATCAGCGGCGGTCTCGGTGGTCCCGGCGGTTTCCGGGGCGGAAACCGGGCCTCGGACGGAATGGACGCGGGCGCCGGACAAGGACCGGGGGGCGGCAGTCGCCAGCGGGGAGCCGCAGCTTCCCATCAGCCCGGTGCGGCCGGACACCGCATCAGCCCCAGCAACGACCACAATCCCCAAAACGGCCAGGTCTACGGCACCCCGACCCTCATCCCCATGATCGGGGGCTCCGGTGGCGGGGGCGGCTCGGCCGAACCCGGCGGCGGCGGCGGCGGCGCCGTGCTCATCGCATCCTCCACCCGAATCACCCTCGTGGGATCCATCGACGCCCGGGGTGGCAGCGCTCCCAACAACAACGGCGGCAGCGGCGGTGCCGTACGCCTTGTGGCCCCCATTGTCGAAGGGGCCGGCCAAATCCTTGTCCAAGGCAACTCGGCCGGTTCCGAAGGGCGGATCCGCATCGACACCTTCGAGTCCCGGATCCCCATCTTCAACACGGGCGGGTTCGTTCCCAGCACCGGCAGCCTCCTCTTCACAGGCCTCGACCTCCCCGGCGCTCCCCGGCTGGAGGTCACCCAGGTCGGCCGCTTCGAGGTCACGCCGGGCGAAGGCAACGCGTTCTCGATCCTGCTGCCCGTGGGTTCGTCTCCCCAGCAGAACGTCGTCGTCCGGGCCACCGGCTTCGGCCGACGCATCCCGATCCAAGTGGTCCTGACGCCCGACTCCGGCGACCGCCAGGTCTTCGACGCCACCCTCGACAACTCCAATCCCGGCAGCATCGAGGTCACCGTCCCCGTCGTCTTCCCGGCGAACGTCACCACCCTCGTCAACGCCTGGACCGTGCCCGGCCAGTAGGAAGCCGGGGAAGCCTCACGCAAGACCGCCAAGGCGCAA
>CAIYXO010000793.1 GCA_903930165.1 uncultured Verrucomicrobiota bacterium
GATCCTCGGGAGCCAAGCCGCCCCGGTCCCGGCCCTTCAGGGCTCGGCATCCCATCCGAAATCCACCTCCCAGGGCGTTGCCCTGGGCTGTCGCCTCCCGCCCCGTCGGGGCTTCGCGGACGCTACGCCAACAGCTACGACACCACCTCGCCGTGGACGTCGGTGAGCCGGAAGTCGCGGCCCTGGAAGCGGTAGGTCAGCTTCTCGTGGTTGAATCCCAGCAGGTGCAGCATCGTGGCGTGGAAATCGTGGACGTGGACCTTGTCGGTGGTGGCGTTGAAGCCGAAGTCGTCGGACTCGCCCAGGGTCAGCCCCGGACGGATGCCGCCTCCGGCGAACCACATGGAGAAGCAGTTCGGGTGGTGGTCGCGTCCGTCGTTGCCGCCCTGGACCATGGGCGTCCGGCCGAACTCGCCGCCCCAGATCACCAGCGTGTCGTCGAGCAGTCCCCGCTCCTTGAGGTCCCGCACCAAGGCCGCGTTGGCCCGGTCGGTGTCGGCGCAGTTCTTCTTCAGGTCGCCGACGAGGTTGCCGTGCTGGTCCCACGCCTCGTGGAAGACCTGCACGAACCGGACTCCCCGCTCGACCATCCGGCGGGCCAAGAGGCACGCGGAGGCGTAGGTGGTCTTACCCGGGGTCGCGCCGTACATCTCCAGCGTCTTCGGGGACTCCCGGGTGAGGTCCATCAGCTCCGGCGCGCTGGACTGCATCCGGTAGGCCATCTCGAAGGCGCTGATGCGCGTGGCGATCTCCGGGTCGCCGACCACGCCGAGCCGTTCGCGGTTGAGTTCGCGGATGGCGTCGAGGGTGTCGCGCTGCATCACGCGGTCCACGCCCTTCGGGTTGGAGAGGTACAGCACCGGGTCGCCGCCGCTGCGGAAGAGCACGCCGTTGTGCACGCTGGGCAGGAAGCCCGCACCCCAGTTCGAGGCGCCGCCGCTGGTGCCCTTGCTGCCGGTGGAGAACACGACGTAGGCCGGCAGGTCGCTGCTCTCGGAGCCGAGCCCGTAGGTGGTCCAGGCACCGAAGCTCGGCCGGCCGAACTGCTGCGAACCGGTGTTCATCATGATCTGCGCCGGCGCATGGTTGAAGGCGTCGGTGTGCATCGACTTCACGATGGCGATGTCGTCCGCGACCGTCGCGAGGTGCGGCATCAGCTCCGAGATCTCCGCGCCGGACCGGCCGTGTCGGGCGAACTTGAACTTCGGCCCGAGCAGCGTGGAGTTGGGGTTGATGAACGCCGCGCGGTAGCCCTTGAGCAGCTCCGCCGGCGGCAGCTTGCCGTCCCACTTGGCCAGCTCCGGCTTGTGGTCGAGCAGCTCCAGGTGGCTCGGCGCCCCCGCCTGGAAGAGGTAGATGACGCGCTTGGCCTTCGCCGGAAGGGGCGGACGCCGCGGGGCCATGGGATTGGTGGCGCCGGCGGGACCGGATGCCGCGGCGGCCACGGCGCGGTCGGCGAGCAGGCCCTGGAGCGCGGCCATGCCGAGGCCGACGCCGCATTCCTTGAAGAACCAGCGACGGGTGCGGGCGGAACGGGCCTCGGACACGGCCTGTTCGAGATGGGTGAGGCGGTTCATGGCGTCATTCCTTGGTGATGGCTTCGTCGAGGTTCAGCAGCGCGCGGGCGACCGCGGTGTAGGCCGCGAGCGTGGTCGGGGTGACCCCGGAAGGCAGGTCCGACGGCACGTCACGTCCGCCCGTCGCCAACTCCGAGGCGCTGACCCAGCCCTCGGCCACGTGGGCCTTCTGGCGGCCGAGCAGGTCGAGCAGCACGCGCGACTCCTTCGCCGTCGGAGGACGGCTGAGCACGCGGCGGAACGCATAGCGGATGCGCTGTTCGTCGGTGCGGCCGCCTTCGCGGACGGTGCGCAGGGCCAACGCCTGGGCGGCCTCGAGGAACTGGGGCTCGTTCAGCGAGATCAACGCCTGCAACGGGGTGTTCGACCGCAGCCGGCGCACGCAGGAGAAGTCGCCGTTCGGGGCGTCGAAGGTCTGGAGCACCGGATAGGGGATGCTGCGGAACCGGAAGGCGTAGATCGAACGCCGATAGCGCTCGGGGCCGGTTTCCTCCTTCCAGGTCTTCGGGCCGTAGCTGGCGGGCGGCTGGAACAGGAATTCGGGCGCCGGCGGATAGACCGGACGTCCGCCGAGGGTGGGATTGAGAAGTCCGGACGCGGCCAGGGCGACGTCGCGGACGATCTCGCCCTCGACGCGCAGTCGAGCCCCGCGGGCCAGCAGGCGGTTGAACGGATCCTTCTCCAGCAGCGCGGGCGGCACGCGGCTCGACTGGCGGTAGGCCGCGGACCGGACGACGAGGCGGTGCAGGTGCTTCATGGACCACGGTGCGACGCCCGGTTCGGAGGGCCGCATGAACTCGACGGCGAGCCAGTCGAGCAGTTCCGGATGGGACGCCTTCGGCGACTGGGTGCCGAGATCCTCCGGGGTCTCCACCAGGCCGGTGCCGAAGTACTGCTGCCAAAGCCGGTTCACCGCGACGCGGGCCGTGGTGGGCGATGCCGGGTCCGTCAGCCAGCGGGCCAACGTGAGACGCGAGTCGTCGGCGTCGGGCGGCAGCGGATGCAGGAACGCGGGGGTTCCGGACGCGACCTCCTTGCCCGGCTTCAGCCAATCGCCGCGCTTGAACATCCGCGTCGCCTGACGGGCCTCGCCGGGGCCCTCGCCGGTGCGGCGGGCGAACACCAGCGACGGAGCGCCCTCGGGCCAACGTTTCCAAAGCGCCTCGATGCGTTCGTTGGCCTCGCGGAACTCCGGCCGCGTGGTGCGCCAGTACGCAAACACCGCGGCGGTCTGTGCGGGCGTGCGGCGTTCCCGCGGGATCCGGTCCACGATCTCGCGGACCGCGGCGGGCAGGGGGTCGGCCACGGCGTTGGTCGCGGCGGTGACCGCGAGGCGGAAGCGCCCGAGGTTGTGGGTCTGGATGTCGTCGGAGTTGAACCCGCCGTGGTTCTGGCCGAGCTCGAACTTCAGCCGCGTCCCGCCCGGGAACCCGAACGGCTTCTCCGCCACGAACACCGCCTTGCGCGCCTGGTTGCGGCGGCCGGGTCCCGCGTCGATGCCCCAGGCGGTGTCGCCGTTGCCGTCGATCGCATGGGCCACGGGCCCGTAGGTGCGCTTCTTCCCGGAGCGGTTGTCGAACTCCGCCTCGAGCGGCTTCTCCGCGTTCTCGAAGTCGGCGGTCGCACGGACGAACTTCACCGTCACCCGGTTGGTGGGGTTCGCGATCTCCTCGGCCACGAGCCGGAACTCGCTCAACGCCGCCATGCCGTGGACGGAGCGGCCGGGTCCGTTGCAGGGAAGGTTCGGGTCGGTGAGCTGCTCCAACCGCACGGCGGCGATCCCGGTCAACGTGTTGGTCCCGTGGAAATGCGCGGTCCACTGCGTCGGCGCGTAGCTGGAGGCACGGATCGAGCCGTCCTCGTACTGGTAGAACCGCTCGCCGTTGTCCCCGGCGTTGGCGCAACGCACGACCTGCCAGTCCGGCTGGTCGCCGCGGACCGATTCCTCCCACGCGGCCATCTTCTCCTCCCATCCCGAAGCGGTGTGGCGCAGCGCCTCCTCGGCCTCGCGGATCTCCCGCGCCACCGTGTCGCGCAGGAGCTGCTGCGACGGCGTGTAGGCCACCATCGAGGACTCGTGGTCGTTGTTGAGGAAGGCGAACAGCCGGTAGTATTCCTCCTGCGAGACCGGGTCGAACTTGTGGTTGTGGCACTGCGCGCACTGGATGGTGATCCCCAGCACGGCCTTGCCGATGCAGTCCATGCGGTCGATCAGGCCGTCGATGCGGAACTGCTCCGGATCCGCACCGCCCTCCTCGTTGAGCATGGCGTTCCGCAGGAAGCCGGTCGCGATCCGC
This sequence comes from uncultured Verrucomicrobiota bacterium, assembly GCA_903930165.1. Lineage (GTDB taxonomy): Bacteria > Verrucomicrobiota > Verrucomicrobiia > Limisphaerales > UBA9464 > SXXZ01. Next base: position 3,875 of record CAIYXO010000793.1, read on the forward strand.
TGCGACTCGTTGGCTCCCGGGAGCTGGTCCCCGGCAACCTGCTCCAGCACGAAGCGGTCATACGGCAGGTCGCGGTTGATGGCGTCGACCACCCAGTCGCGGTAGGCCCAGACGAAACGCGGCTTGTCCTTCTCGAAGCCGTCGGAATCCGCGTACCGCGCGGCGTCGAGCCAGTGGCGTCCCCACCGTTCGCCGAAGTGGGGCGACGCCAGGAGTTCCTCCACCTTGCGGTCCCACGCGTCCGCCGAACGGTCCGCGAGGAACCGGTCCACCTCCTCCGGCGTCGGCGGAAGTCCCGTCAGGTCGAAATGCAGCCGTCGCAGCAGCGTGGTGCGGTCCGCCTCGGCCGACGGCTTCAGTCCCGCCGCCTCCAACCGCTCCAGCACGAACCGGTCGACCGGCGTCTTCGCCCATTTCGCGTCCCGCACCCGGGGCACGGGCGGGCGCACCGGCGCGGTCCAGGCCCAGTGGCCGCCGGCGGGCACGTCTTTCGCCGCCACAGCAGGCCAATCGGC
>CAIYXO010000794.1 GCA_903930165.1 uncultured Verrucomicrobiota bacterium
AGTTCGCCTGATGGCACAGGCAGATCGCGATGTTGGCCACGGTGCCGGCGGGGCGGGTCTCCACGAATTCCCGGTAGAGCTCGTACCCATGGGGTCTCCGACGGCCCAGTTGGCGGACGTACAGCGCCTCCTTGGAGTCCTTGGCCCAGATCTCCAGGTTCCGGGTCCTCAGGAAGTCCCGGTAGTCCTCCAGCAGTTCCTCCAGGCTCGCACGGGCGACGTTGGTGAGCCTGATCTCGCTCTCGCTCGACACCACCGCGGCCCGGCTCCCCTCCACCAGGTTCTGCTTCCCCGACCGCGCGGCCTGGACCATCTGGTCGACGGTCCTGTCCCTCTTCGGCAGGTGTCTTGCCGTGAAATCGAAGGTGATCCGATACAACACCTCCGCCTTCTGGTACCCGAGCAGGGCCTCGTAGTTCCCCTTCCGCGGTAGGAAGCCGCCTTCCGTTCCATGCATGACCCGAGTCTGCCTTCCCGCGCCGGCTCGGGCGGATGCGCGTCGCGCGCCCCGCCTGCTCAGATCGCCTTCTGGAAAAGGCTCGCGATCGGCTTCCCGACGCCGTCCCGGGTCACGTAGAACGGCCGCTTCTCGATCTCGTAGGCCAGGTTCGCCGGGATCCCGAGCGCCCGGTGGATCGTCGCGTGCAGGTCCTCGATGACCACCCGGTCCTTCAGCGTGCGGCAGGGACGTTCATCGGCGGTGACGCCGTGGAGGTGTCCCTTCCGGATGCCGCCGCCGAACATCAGGACGCATCCCGCGTCGGTGAAGTGGCGGTGCATCCCGTAGTGGGTGAGGGATTCGATCCGGTCCGGCACCGGCACCTGGTTGGTGATGGGCTTGTCCGGCTTGCCCTCCTGCATCATGTCGCGGCTGAACTCGCTCGCCAGCACCACCAGCGTGCGGTCCAGCATCCCGCGCTCCTCGAGGTCGAGGACCAGTTGGGCCACCGCCCCGTCGATCGCCCGCTTCATGTTGGCCAGTTTCTCGTGGCCGTGCTCGTGGGTGTCCCAGTTCAGGAACGGGATGTACTCGGTCGTCACCTCGATGTACCGCGCTCCCGCCTCCGCCAGGCGCCGGGCGAGAAGACATCCGAGGCCGAACCGCTGGATGTTCGCCTTCTCGTAGCTGCCCTCGCGGGTGAAATCGCCGCCGAGCCGCTTCGAGAAGTCCCATCCGCCCGGCACATACTTCGCCACCGTCTCGGGCTTCTCCAGCGTGAGGTCGAAGGCCTTGGCCGCCGGAGAGGCCAGCAGGCGGTGCGCGTTGTCCAGGGAGCGGACCAGGGACTCCTTCTGGTAGCCGCTGCCGAGCTGCCCCACCGGCGACGCCGCCGCGAGCCGACGATAGAACGCGTCCCGGTTCGCGAAGCGTCCCGGACTCATGCCGCCGGGCGGGGTCACCACGTCCTTGGCGGCGTCGGGGAAGGGGACGTTGAACGGTCCGTACTCGCTGCCGAGGAACCCGGCCGAGGTGAACGCCTTCAGCTCCTCGCCTTCGCCGACGTCCAGCCGTTGGCCGATGTTGATGAACGCGGGGACGGCCGGATCGCGCGGACCGAGCGTCCGCGAGATCATCGCCCCGATGTGCGGGCAGGCCACCGACTGCGGCGGCGCGTAGCCGGTGTGCCAGTGGAACTGGTGCCTCGAGTGCAGGATGAACCCCAGGTCCCCCGCCGTGTAGCTGCGGATCAGCGTGCCCCGGTCCATCACCGAGGCGATCCGCTCCAGGCCCTCGCTGAAGCGGATGCCGTCCACCTTCGTGGGGATCGACGGGAAGGTCGAAAGCACGCGGTTGGGATCCATCCCCTTCTCGAAAGGGGCATGGCGCTTCGGATCGAAGGTCTCGGTCGCGGCCATGCCGCCGCCCATCCAGAGGACGATGACGGTGTCGGCCGTGGCCGGAAGCCGTTCCGTGGACCCGGCCCCAAGGGCCTCGCGCGGGAAGCCGGCGGACAACGCCCCAAGCGTCGCCGCTCCCAGGCCCTTCACGAATCCGCGGCGGGTGTAGTCGATGTGTTTCATGTCGGCTTTCGGAAAATCAGAGTGTGAGCTGGAATTCGGGCAGCATGGCGACGCTCCAGAGGAAGTCCTCGACGCCCTCCTTCTTCGGACGGCTTCCGACGAGCCCCAGGGAGACCCGGATCTCCTCCCGGGTGGGCGGACGTGACAGCGCCTGCCGGAAGACCTGTTCCACCAGCGTCCGTCCGTCGCGGTGCTTCTCCACCAGCTTGCCGGCTCCCTGCTGCAGGATCTTCGAGAGTGTGTCCCCGTTGGTGAGTTCGAGGGCCTGCAGGGTGGTGGCGAGGGACTGGCGGACGGTCGTCACCTGCTCGCGGTTCGGACGGCCCAGCGCCAACTGGAGTGGATCCGCCGAGGTCAGGGACGTCCGGACGCGTCCGTAGGGACTTCTTCCGGCCACCGCCTCGGCCAGGGCGTCGGCGACGTTCCACGGCGCCAGCGAGGTTCCGCCGAGCACCTGCGCCGGTTTCCATCCGGCGGGCGTTCCGCCACGGGTCCAATCCCCGTTCGGCGCCGAAACGGCCATCCAGGCGGCGTCGGTCGCCAGGTCGTGGATCCGCTCGCCCTTGCGGTCCGCGGTCCGGATCCGCGCGTGCAGCAACAAGCCCGCGGGATTCGGGGCGTCGCCTCCGTTGACCGCCTCGACCGCGATCCAGTTGGTCCCGGCCTTCAGACGGGCCCGTGCGTCGTAGATCCCGGGCTGGCTCCAGTCCGATGCATCCACTCCCCGCAGGCGCTCTCCGTTGACGAAGACCCGGGCCGAGTTGTCGACGTGCACGAAGAACGTCGCCTCCGTCGGGGCGGCGGGGAGGACGAGGCTCCTGAGGAATCCGTTGGTTCCCGGGGGCACTCCGGTCGCCCCGTGCGGATCACCCCAGATCCAGAACGCCTCCGTCGACGACACGGCCGTGCCCGTGCCCTCGAGCAACAGCCGGTCGAGGCCACCTTCGGGCCGTTCCTGCCAGACGCCGGTCAGCGAGCCCAGGGCGTCGCGGAACTGCTCGGCGGTCAGCCGTCGGATCCCGGGGCCGCTGAAGACGTCGTCCGGACCGGGCTTCTCGGGAAGGTCGACGGACGGCAACTGGTAGGCGCGGGAAGTCAGGATCAGCTCCAGCGTCCGCTTGAGGTCCCAACCGTGGGCCACGAGGTCCTCGGCGAGCCAGTCCAGCAGGTCGGGGTCCCACGCGGCGTTCTGCATCACGTCCAGCGGTTCCACCAGCCCGCGGCCGAGCAGACGGGCCCACAGGCGGTTCACCACCGTCCGTGACAACCGGCCGTTCTCCTTGCGCGTGATGATCCCGGCGAGCTGCCGCAGGCGCTCCGGGCGCGGCGCCTTCGGATCGACCGCGCCGAGTTCTGGGAAGAGGAACTTCAACGGCGCGGTCTTCCCGGTCGGCCGGTCGCACAGG
>CAIYXO010000795.1 GCA_903930165.1 uncultured Verrucomicrobiota bacterium
GTCTACCACTTCGATGAGACGCTGGTTTCGCCCACGAAGCTGCCACGCGAGTTCGACCGCACGCTGTTCATCCACGAATGGTCGAGGAACTGGATCATCGCCGTGCACCTCGACGCCGACGACCACATCGCGAAGAAGCCCGACGGCACCCTCCACATGGAGCGTTTCGGCGCCAACATGACCTTCATGCGTCCGACGGACCTGGCCATCGGTCCCGACGGTTGTCTCTACGTGCTGGAGAACGGCAGCGCCTGGGTCGGCAACAAGGACACACAGCTCGTGCGGATCGAACACCGGCCGTAGGACCGGTTAGGGATCGGGACCGGGTCTCCTTTGTCGGTTGTCAGTTGTGGGTTGTCAGTGGTCCGCGGCGCGCGTTCCGGCTGCGCCACCAAATCATGAATCGCGAATCACGAATCAAAAATCCCCCATGCGAGTGGTGATCCAGCGGGTGCGCGAGGCGTCGGTGAAGGTCGGTGACCGTGTGTGCGGCCAGATCGGGCCGGGCCTTCTGGTCCTGCTCGGGATCGCTCCCGACGACACCGAGACCGATCTCGAGTGGCTCGCGGCGAAGGTCGCGGACCTCCGGATCCTCGACGACGAGGCCGGCGTGATGAATCGCTCGGTGAAGGAGGTCGGCGGCGACGTGCTGCTGGTGAGCCAGTTCACCCTGTTGGCGACCACGCGGAAGGGGACCCGTCCCGGATGGTCGGGGGCCGCGCGTCCCGAGGTCGCCCGGCCGCTCTACGAGGCGTTCGGCCGACGTCTGGAGTCGCTCCTCGGAAGACCGGTTCCCACCGGCGAGTTCGGCGCGGACATGCAGGTCTCCCTCGTCAACGATGGCCCGGTGACCCTGGTCGTCGATTCGAGGCTGAGGGAGTAGGGCTGCGGAGGAATCCCTCGGCTGCAGGTTTCCTGGTTTCGGCCGGGCTGAATTGCGGATGCTTCCGGCTGGATGAATCTCCGCCGCGCGGGGGCAAGCGGCCTACGAGGGGCAGCCGCGTCACGCCCGTTTGAGACTCGTCACCTCGTCTCCCACCTCGTGCATGGACACGGGAGGCATCGGCCGGCAATTCAGGAATCCCTGATGAGCAATCACGAATCCCCCGGGGTCTTCACGCATCGGGCGTGGGCGGCGTCCTCGAGGCAGCCGATGACCAGCGCGGTCCAGCCGGTCTGGTGGTCGGCGCCGCAGCCGCGTCCGGTCTCGGCATGGAAGAACTCGTGGAACCGCACCAACTCGGTGCCGCGGGTGTCCACCGACGGTCCCGGATCCATGCCCTCGCAGGGACGTCGTCCGGACGCATCGGGCAGGAAGATACGCGAAAGGCGCGATTCGAGATCCCAGGCGATTTCCTGGAGCGAACGCATCCGTCCGCTGCCGGTCGGGAATTCGACCTGGAATTCGTCGCCGTAGAACAGGTGGTAGCGTTCGAGGGCCTCGATGAGCAGGTGGTTGGTGGGAAACCAGATGGGGCCGCGCCAGTTGGAGTTGCCGCCGAAGAGGTGGGTGTTGGATTCCCCGGGCACGTAGTCCACGCGGTGTGTCCGCCCTTCGGCCTCGAAGAGGAAGGGATGACGTTCGTGGTGCCGCGAGAGCGACCGGATGCCGAAGGGGGAGAGGAACTCCTCCTCGGAGCCGAGCACGGCGAGCAGGCGGCGGAGCCGTTCGCGGGTGGGGATGGCGAGGAGCAGCTTGCGCCGGCTGTTGGATCGGCCGAGCGCGATGCCGCGGGTGAGCGAATGCTTGTTGCGGACGAACCAGTCCAGCCGACGTGCGAAGCCGGGAAGCCGCCGGAGCAGGTCCTCGTCGAAGACCTCGACTGCGATCAGGGGCAGCAGTCCGACGAGCGATCGGGTGCGCAGCGGCTCGGAGGATTCCCCACGGACCAGGCGGTCGTAGTAGAAGCCGTCCGCCTCGTCCCACAGCCCGGTTCCGCCGTGTGTGTTCATCGCCTCGGCGATCTGGACGAAGTGCTCCAGGAACTTGCTCGCCATGTCCTCGTACGCCGGGACGACGCGGTCGCCGTCCTGGGCCAGCTCGAGCGACATCGCCAGCATGGTGGCGGCGTAGAAGGCCATCCACGCGGTGCCGTCGGCCTGGAGCAGGGCGCCTCCGCCGGGCAGGGGCTGGGAGCGGTCGAACACGCCGATGTTGTCGAGGCCGAGGAATCCGCCGGAGAAGAGGTTGTTTCCGGCCGCGTCCTTGCGGTTCACCCACCAGGTGAAGTTCAGCAGGAGCTTCTGGAACGCGCTCTCGAGGAAGGATCGGTCGCGGCGTCCGCGTCCGCCGGTGATCTTGTACACGCGCCACACGGCCCATGGGAGGACGGGCGGGTTGACGTCCCCGAACGCGAACTCGTAGGCGGGA
>CAIYXO010000796.1 GCA_903930165.1 uncultured Verrucomicrobiota bacterium
CCTCCTGAGGCTCCTCGCCAACGACAGCGACGCCGACGGCGACCTGCTCCGTCTCGGCGCCGTCACGCCGCTCTCGGACGAGGGCGGATCGGTCCGCGTCGCCGGCGCCTTCCTCTTTTACACGCCCCGCAGCGGCTTTTCCGGGACCGACCGTGTCCGCTACACCGTGATCGACGCCCATGGCGGCTCCTCCGACGCCGTGCTCGAGCTTTCTCCCGCCGGCTCCGACAACGGACAGACCTTCGCCCTCGTCGGACTCAACGCGGTCCCCGGCGGGGGACTTCGAGCCCGCTTCGCCGGAATCCCCGGCTTCCCATACCGCATCCTGGCCGCGAGCAGCCTCACCCCCCCGGTCTCCTGGTCACAGATCGGTTGCGCCACCGCCGCGTCCGACGGCCGGTTCGAGTGGGTCGACGTCCCGCCACCGGAGACCGTCGTCCGCTACTACCGGCTGGAAGCCTCCACAACCCCGTGCCTCTGAACCGATGAAGCGCCTCCTCTCCCTGCTCGCCGGCGTCGGCGCGTTGACCCTGCGTGGAACCGCCCAGATCGTCGTCGCCACGCCGCTGGACACCGCCATCCCCGACGGCGGCGGCGCCGTTGGCGTCCAGAGCACGGTTTCGGTCACCTCGCCGCTCCTCGTCATCGGCGACGTCAACGTCAGCCTGGAAATCGCCCCGGCGGCGGGGGACAGCGCTTGGAACGGCGACTTCTACGCCTACCTGTCCCATGGCGGACAGCTGGTGGTCCTGCTGAACCGCATCGGCCGTACCGCCTCAAACTCGGACGGCTCCCCCGACAACGGACTCCAGGTCACCTTCGACGACCAGGCGCCCGGCGGCGACATCCACCTCCATCCGCCGGTCGTCCAGCCCGATCCCTCCGAGACCCAGCTTCCGCTGACCGGCAGCTGGCAGCCGGATGGTCGGAGCGGAGTCCTTCCGACCGCCGCGCTCGACACCAGTCCCCGACTCACCTTCCTGGCCGACTTCAACGGCATGGACCCGAACGGCGATTGGACGCTCTTCGTCAGCGACTTCGGCACCGGCGCCGCAGCCCGGCTGGTCCGATGGGAACTGTCGGTGGTCGCCGCCGTTCCCGAGCCAGAACCGTTCGTTCTTCTGTCCGGAGTCGGCCTCGTCGCGCTGTCGATCTGGCGGGTCCGAAAAGGCTGAATCCAACCCGGCCGAAATGCTCCCCCCCAGAGGGTGATCGTTCCCGCCGCAAAGCTCCCACGGCTCCTTTCCCGCGGCTTTGCGGCTACCAATGCGGATGTCGGATCGGGGAAAGGGGGAAGTCCGCAGCCTGGCGGCCGCGGCTACTTGCGGGAGATCGGGAATCTCAGATCCCGAATCACGAATGCCTGGCGGCTTTGCGGCTTTGTGTGCCGATCCCATCGGAAGGATCGCGCCGACTCCCCAATTTCGAAGGTGGCCGGATTCCTCGGCGATGACATCGTCCGGGCACTTCCATGAGCCAGCGGGTGAATCATATCGCGTTCTTCAAGTTCAAGCCGTCCACCACGCCGGAGCAGATCGCCGAGGTGTTCCGGATCATCGAGGACCTCAAGGCCAGGATTCCGGGGATCGTCGGCCTGACCTGGGGCCCGAACGTCAGCCCGGAAGGACTCGACCAGGGCTTCACGCACAGCTTCGTGATGACCTTCGAAAGCGTGGCCGCACGCGACCATTACCTGCCGCACCCCATCCACCAGGCCGCGGTCCAGGTCGTTGTTCCCAGGCTGGAGTCGGTGATCGTCTGCGACCACCTCCTCTGACGCTTCCAATCCTCCCATGAAGTCGACGAACCCCTTTTTCTTCCTGCGGCTCCTTCTCCTTTCCGCGATCGGGATCACCGCCTTGGCCGCGGAACCGCCGCCGAAGCCGGGCAAGGTCCGCGCGCTCTTCGATGGCCGCTCGCTCGACGGTTGGCAGGGCGAGCCTTCGCTGTGGCGTGTCGAGGACGGCATGATCGTCGGCGGTTCGATGACGCAGACGATCCCGCGGAACGAGTTCCTCGCCACCACCGGCCGCCACACGAACTTCATCCTGCGTCTGCGGTTCCGCATCGCCGGCACCAACGGCTTCATCAACTCCGGCGTGCAGATCCGCTCCGACCGCGTGCCGAACAGCTCCGAGATGGCCGGCTACCAGTGCGACCTCGGCGAACCGAACTGGTGGGGCAGCCTCTACGACGAGTCCCGCCGCAACCGCGTGCTCGCCTGGTCGGACATCGGTTCGATCCGGAAGGTCCTGCGTCCCGACGACTGGAACGACTACGTGATCCGCGCCGACGGCGCGCGCATCACGACCTGGATCAACGGGGTCCAGGGAGTCGACCACTTCGAGCCGGACGAAGCCATCTCCCGGGTCGGCGGCCGGCTCGGATTCCAGATCCACGGCGGCGGTGCGGTCGAGGCGCGGTTCCGCGACGTGACCCTCGAGGAGCTTCCCGCGCCGTCCCGGCCGGTCGGCGCCGCCAAGCCTGCGGCCCCGCGGGGACCCTCTCCGCTTCCGCCGGACGTCCAGGCGGAGACCTTCTCCGTGCCGCCTGGGTTTGTCGTCGAGCTGGTCGCCGCGGAACCCGATGGCGGCAAGTTCGTCCCCATCGCCTTCGACCACGCGGGGCGCCTGTGGACGACCACCGCGTTGGAGTATCCCGTGGACGCCAACGAGTCGCCGACCCTGGCGAAATCGCTGTTCGAGCGCGGCGGCCAGGACCGGATCGTGGTCTTCGACACCCCGACCGCCCCGGGCCGACAGAAGGCCCGGATTTTCGCCGAAGGACTCGCCATCCCGTTGGGCGTCCTTCCCTACAAGGACGGGGCGTACGTCCAATACGGTTCCGAGATCCGACTGTACCGGGACACCGACCGCGACGGACGGGCCGACCGTCACCAGGCGGTGCTGACCGGATTCGGGGTCGAGGACTCGCACCTGTTCCCGCACCAGTTCACCCGGGTTCCCGGCAACTGGCTGATGCTCGCGCAAGGGGCCTTCAACAGCTCCAAGGTCCAGTCTCCCGACGGCGGGGTCACGACCTTCAACCGCACCAAGATGGCGCGCTTTCGCCCGGACGGATCCCGTTTCGAGACCATCGGCTGGGGGCCGTGCAACATCTGGGGCCTGGTGCTCGACCGCCACGGCGAGGTCTTCATCCAGGA
>CAIYXO010000797.1 GCA_903930165.1 uncultured Verrucomicrobiota bacterium
CCACTGCCCGTGCTCCAACATGCGGCTCGGTTCCGGCGTCTGCCGCGTCAACGACCTCCGCGGCGGCGGCAGCCCCGTCAGCCTCGGGGTCGACGGCTCGGCTTCGAACGACTCCGGCCACATGCTCAACGAGGCCCGGCTCGCGCTCCTCCTCACCCGCGTCGTTCACGGCGCCGGGGCCATGACCCCGGAGCAGGCCCTCGAGATGGCCACGCTCGAGGGGGCCCGCAACCTCGGACGCTCCGCCGACCTCGGCTCTCTCGAGCCCGGCAAGTGCGCGGACCTCGCCGTCTTCCCGGCCGAGGATCTCTTCAGCAACGGCGCCGACAACGTCGTCCACGGCCTCGTGCTCTGCCATCCGCGCAACGCCGAGACCGTGCTCGTCCACGGGAAGGTACGCGTCCGGGACGGCCAGCTCGCCGGGGTCGAGCTGCCGAAACTCCTCGAAAGGCATCGTCGCACGGCCCGCCGGTTCCACGACCGGCTCCGTCGCGCCAAGTGAACCCGACTCCCATGCCCACGCGACCCACGATCACGAACCCGTCCCCGGCCGCCCGGATTCCCCGGGCCGTGCTCGCGTTCCTCTTCGCGGTGCTGCCTCTCTTCGCCGCGGAGCCCGTGAAGGTGCGCCTCATGACCGACTGGTACCCCCAGCCGGAACACGGCGGCTTCTACCAGGCCCTGCTGAAGGGCTGGTACCGAGAGGCCGGCCTCGACGTCGAGATCGTCCCCGGCGGTCCCAACGCCTTCGCCATCCAGCGCGTGGCCACCAAGGCCGGCGACTTCGGCATGGGCAGCACCGACGACGTGATCCTCGCCAACGAGCGCGGCATCCCGATGGTCGCCGTCGGGGCCACCATGCAGCACGACCCCCAGGGAATCCTCATCCACGAAGGTTCCGCGATCCGCGGCTTCCCCGACCTCGAGGGGCGCACCCTGGCGCTGACCCCGGGCACCGCCTGGTTTCCCTACCTGGTGAAGAAGTACGGACTGAAGAAGGTCCGCGAGGTCGCCCATCCCTACAGCGTCGGCCCCTTCATCCGCGACACCAACGCCCTCCAGCAGTGCTTCGTCACCAGCGAGCCCTTCTTCGCCGCGCAGGCCGGGGTGAAGACCCGGGTCCTCCTCATCCAGGAGTCGGGCTACGACCCATACCGCGTTTTCTTCACCCGGGCCGAGCTGGTCCGGGAGAAGCCGGAGCTGGTGAAGGCCTTCGTGCAGGCCAGCATCCGCGGATGGAAGTCCTACCTCGAGGACCCCGCCGCCGTGCACGCGGAGATCCGCCGCCGGAACCCGGAGCTCACACCCGAGAAGATGGACTACAGCCTCAAGGCGCTGAAGGACGGGGCGTTCGTCACCGGTGATCCCGCCAAGGGCGAGACCGCCGGCCGCATGGTCTCCGCGCGCTGGCAGTTCCAGTACGACACCCTCCGGGACCTCGGGGTCATCCGTGGACGCAGCCCCTTGGAATCCGCCTGGACCGACCGGTTCATCGACACGCCCAAGCCATGATCGAACGCATCTCCAAGACCTTCCTGGTCGCCCTCGTCGCCGTGGTGGTGGGACTCGCCACCTTCAACAACCTCACCGACTACGGGTCGAACTTCGATTTCGTGAAGCATGTCCTCGCCATGGACACCACGTTCCCGGGCAACCGCCTGATGTACCGCTCGATGACCTCGCCGGTGATCCACCACGTCTTCTACGCGTTCATCATCCTTTGGGAGGCCGCCACCTTCCTCGCCCTCTCGCTGGGCGCGTTCAAGCTCTGGAAGGCCCGTGCTTCCGCGAAGTCCTTCACCGCCGCCAAGCCGCTCGCCATCGGGGCCCTCACCGCCAACCTCGGCCTCTGGTTCTTCGCCTTCCTCACCGTCGGCGG
>CAIYXO010000798.1 GCA_903930165.1 uncultured Verrucomicrobiota bacterium
GACCGCCGCTCGGGTCTTGGTCCGATGGCCCTCCGGTGTCACCCGAAGCCTCACCAACGTGCCGGCGGACCAGTCGGTCACGATCACCGAACTCCCCGTCATTCCTGAGATCACGACGCAACCCGCAGACCAATCCATCCCGGTCGGCACCCCGGCGGTGTTCTCCGTCGTCGCGACCGGAAGAGGAACGCTCGGCTATCAATGGTTCCACAATGGAACTCACGTGCCGGGTGCCACCAACGCCACCCTGACGCTCCCCGACGCCAGCATTCCACAGTCGGGCCAGTACACCGTTTCCATTTCCAACGCCCTCGGCTCCGTCACCAGCGCGCCCGCCGAGCTGCTCGTGAACCCCGTCTTCGCCTTCTCCCGGATCAGCTCCGGTTCGATCACCACCGACGTAGCCACCACCCAGGAAGCCCAGTGGATCGACTTCGATCGCGACGGCGACCTGGATCTGTTCCTCGTCTGCATCGGTGCCCAGAACATCCTTTACCGCAATGAGGGCACCGCGTTCACCCGTGTCTCCATTCCAGGCCTTACCACCGACGTGGCTCCCTGGACCTCCGCCTCCTGGGCCGACTACGATCTCGACGGCGACCTCGATGTCGCGGTGGCCCGTAGCGGCGGTTCCCTGGCCCTGTTCCGGCAGGAGGATCCCCAGACCTTCACCCAGGTCTCGGACCCAGCCGTGAACAACGTCTCCGGCAACCTCACCGGCGTCAGCTTCATCGACTTCGACCGCGATGGTTACGTCGACCTCTGCCAGGTCTCCGAGAACGGAACCACCGCGCTCCTCCGCAACATCGGCGGGACCGGGTTCGCCCCCACCTCCCTTCTCGCCGGCCTTGTCCCCGGCCAGACCTACGGGGGTACCTGGGCCGACTACAACGCCGACGGCTGGCCAGACCTCCTCCTCAACACCTATCTGGGCGCGCCCTCCGCCCTCCTCCGCAACCTTGGCCCCTCCGGTTTCGCTTCCGCCGCCGCCGGACATCTCGCTTCCGATGACGGCCGTTCCACCACCGCCGCCTGGGCTGACTACGACAATGACGGCGACCTGGACCTCGCCGTCGGCAACTTCGACGCCGGCGAATCGATCACCTCCCCGGTCTTCCTCTACCGCAACGAGGGCAACGGCTCCTTCAGCCGGGTTCCCGAAGCCGGGTTCCCCACCGCCGCCCGCCGCGTCTATGGCCTGAGCTGGGGCGACTACGACAACGACGGGTTTGTCGACCTGTACGTCGCCTGCAACAGCCAGGGTTCCGATCTCCTCTACCGGAACCAGGGCAACGGAACCTTCACCTTCCTCAACGGCGTCGCCGAATTCGGCGAACTGGTGAACAGCGGCGGCGAATCCACCGCGCCCAACTGGGTCGATTACGATCAGGACGGCCGCCTCGATCTTTCGGTCGGCAATGCCGCCGGCAACCTCTTCCTGTTCCGGAACCAATCGATCGGCCTTGGAAACTGGGTTCAGGTCCGATGCCTCGATGCCTTCGGTGTGGAATCCATCGGAGCCCGGGTACGCGTCAGCACCACCCTCGGCGGCACGCCCACGACGCAGCGGCGCGACCTCCTCGGCGGCGGCTTCCGCAGCACCGAACCCCTCCTCGCCCACTTCGGCCTGCGGAACGCCGAGCGGATTGAATCCCTCGTCGTGGATTGGCCCTCCGGCCTCCAGACCGAACTCTCCGACCTTGAGGTGAACCAACAAATCCTCGTCCGGGAACAACCGCTGGGCACGCCCCGGGTCCGTGTTGCCGGTCGACCCTTCTCCACCCTGCGGCACGAGTTCCTCACC
>CAIYXO010000799.1 GCA_903930165.1 uncultured Verrucomicrobiota bacterium
AGCTTGGCGACCTGGGCCAAGGCCTCGTCCAGCTTGGAGGCGTCCTTGCCGCCGCCACGGGCGTTGTCGGGCTTGCCGCCACCCTTGCCGCCCACGATCGGGGCGATGGCCTGGATGATCTTCCCGGCCTGCGCCTTCGCCGTGAACTGCGGCGTCACCGCGGCCACGAGGGTCACCGCACCGGCGGAGTGCCCGCCCAGCACGATCACGCCCTGGAACTGCGACTTCACCGCCTCGACCACGTGCTGGACGGTGTCTCCGTCCGCCTCGCCGAGGTTTGCCGCGAGCACCGGCGTGCCGTTGACCACCGTGGCCTGGGCCATGAGGTCCTCCGCACGTCCGGCCGCCTCGCGCTGGGCCGCCGCCTTCAGGGCCTTCTCCAGCTCCTTGGTGTGCGCCAGCAGTCCGTCGAGCTTCTTCTCCAGCTCGCCCAACGGGCTGTTCAGCTTCCCGGCCAGCGAACGGATCAACGCCTCGTCGCCCCGCGACTTGTCGTAGGCCGACAGGCCCGCCACCGCCTCGATGCGCCGCACGCCGGCCGCGACGGCGGACTCCGCGAGGATGCGGAACAGCCCGATCTCGCCGGTGGCCCGGGTGTGCGTGCCGCCGCACAGCTCCATCGAGTAGCCGTCCAACGCCTCCGCCTTGCCGCCGACCTGCACCACGCGGACCACGTCGCCGTACTTGTCGCCGAAGAACTGCATCACGTCCTTGCGGGTCTTCACCTCGGCGTGGGGCACCTCGGTCCAGCTGACGCCGGCATTTTCCAGGATGCGTTCGTTGACCAGCTTCTCGATGTCGGCCACTTGCTGCGCAGTGAGCGGCGCGCTGTTGAAGTCGAAGGTCAGCTTCTCGGGCGTGACGTTGGAACCCTTCTGCGAGGCCTCCTTGCTGGCGACCTCGTGGAGCGCCCAGTGCAGGAGGTGGGTCACGGTATGGTGACGCTCGATCGCGCGGCGCCGGGCGGCGTCCACGCGCAGCGCGACCTGGGAGCCGACGACCGGGGCGTCCCCGCCCTCGACGAAGTGGAGGAAGGTGTTGCCGGACTTCTGGGTGTTCGCGATGCGCCAGAGCTGGCCGGAACCCGACAATTCGCCGGTGTCGCCCACCTGGCCACCCATCTCCGCGTAGCAGGCCGAAGCGTCGAGGACGACCGCGGTCTTGTCCTTCAGCTCGACCACCTCGAGCACCGTCGCCGACGTCTCGAGTGTGTCGAAGCCGAGGAACCGCGTCGGGGTCTTGGTCTCGATCTGGGACAGCTCGATGACCTGCTTCTTCTGGGAGGCGCGGGCCAAGGCCTTCTGCTGCTCCATCAACCCCTTGAATCCGGCCACGTCGACCGAGATCCCCCGCTCGCGGGCCATCAGTTCGGTCAGGTCCAGCGGGAATCCCTGCTCATCGTACAGCTTGAAGGCGAAGGAGCCGGAAATGTCGCCGGCCGCCGCCGCCTCGTTGAAGAGCAGGATCCCCCGGTCCAACGTCCGGTTGAACGCCTCCTCCTCCAGCTTCAGCGTGTCCTTCACGTGCTGCTGCTTGGCGCGGATCTCGGGGAAGACGTCGCCCATCGTGCGGGCGAGGACGTCCACCAGCTTGTAGAAGAACGGCTCGGTGAAACCGAGCGTGCGGCCGTACTTCACCGCGCGGCGCAGGATGCGGCGCAGGACGTAGTTGCGGTCGCCGTTGCCCGGCTGGATGCCGTCGGCGATGGCGAAGCTCAGCGTGCGGATGTGGTCGGCGATGACGCGGAAGGCGACGTCCTCCTTCTCCTGCTCCGTGTCCCCGGTGCTGCCCGCCTTGGGCAGCGTCGAGCCGTACCGCTTGCCGCTCAGCTTGCCGATCTCGTCGAAGATCGGGCGGAAGATGTCGGTCTCGTAGTTGGAGATCTTGGCGTTCTCGAAGTCGGTCAGGCCCTTCGTGCCCTGGATGATCGAGGTCACCCGCTCGAAGCCCATGCCGGTGTCCACGTGCTGGGCCGGCAGCGGCGTGAAGGTGCCGTCGGGGTTGGCGTTGTACTGGATGAAGACGTTGTTCCAGATCTCGATGCAGCGCGCGTCGGAGCCGTTCACCAGCGTCGCACCCACCTTCTGCTCCTCGACGGAGGTCTCGCGGGGGCCGGGCCGGAGGTCGACGTGGATCTCGGTGCACGGACCGCACGGACCGGTCTCGCCCATCATCCAGAAGTTGTCCTTCTTGCCGCCGTTGACGATGTGGATGTCGGGATCCAGGCCGACGGAGCGGAACTTGGCGGCCCACAGCTCCCAGGCCTCCTGGTCGCGGTCCGCGGGGTCGTTCTTGGCCTTGTTCGGCTGGTAGATGGTCGCGTAGACGCGTTGGGGCGGGAACTTCCAGACCTCGATCACCAGCTCCCAGGCCCAGTCGATGGCGTCCTTCTTGAAGTAATCGCCGAACGACCAGTTCCCGAGCATCTCGAAGAAGGTGTGGTGGTAGGTGTCGAGCCCGACGTCGTCGAGGTCGTTGTGCTTGCCGCCCGCGCGGATGCACTTCTGGGTGTCGGCCGCACGGGTGTCGAGCGACGGAACGGCGCCGGCCCACTTCGAGACGTCCGCCTTCCGCTCGCCGAGGAAGATCGGCACGAACTGGTTCATGCCCGCGTTCGTGAACAGCAGGTTGGGGCTGTCCGGCATCAGGCTGGAACTGGGCACGATGGTGTGCTGCTTCGACCGGAAGAAATCGAGGAACGACTGGCGGATCTGGGCGGAGGTCATGTTCGAGAGAGTTGTCCGTGGTCCGTGGTCCGTGGTCCGTGGCCCGTCGTCGGTCGTCCACGGCCAGTTTCCGGGACCGGGTCGGGCCGACGCGACGCCCTCCGCCGCCGGAGGTGGGCCCACAAGTCTTGGGGCCACTTCCAGGCCGGCGACGGTCACTCCAGCGCCAAACCACGGACGACGGACGACGGACCACAGGCAACGGACGACGGACAACGGACCCAAACACCGATCACGGGTCCGGAAAACGGAACGCGGAAACTAGGCGACCCGGCCGATGGCGGGCGAGTGCAAGTTTTCGGGAGTGCCAACGGCCGTCCTGCAACGATTCTTCGCCAACTGGCCACCCGGCGCGTGAGTCCGGTTCAGTCCGACCCCACCGTTGTCGATGACCACTGCGGACACCAGCCGACCATGACCCGCGGACTGCCCCAGATCGCCTTCCGGACCGCCGCCGCCTACCTCGCGGTTTCGGCGGCTTGGATCCTTTTGTCCGACAGCGTGGTCGAGAGGATGACGTCGGACCCGCATGTGCTTCGGGTCCTGCAGACCTACAAGGGGCTGGTGTTCGTGGGCACCACCACGGTGCTGCTCTATCTGTACGTCCGCCGCCAGATGGGTTCCTGGGACGCGGAGGTGGCCGCCCGACGACGTGCCGAGGCCGCCTCCGGCGAGAGCGACCGCCGGCTGCGGACCCTGTTCGAGTCCAGCCCGGATGGACTCGCCCTGGTCGGGCCCGGGGGGCACGTCGTCGAGGTCAACGGGACCGGCACGCGGCTCCTGGACTGTGTTCCCGGCGGAAACCTCTCCGAAGGCGTGCCCCCGGAAAGCCGGCAAACCCTGGCCTCCGTCCTGGCCGCGGCCCAGAAGGGGCAGCCGGGCCGCTTCGAACTCCAGCGGCCACCCGCCGGGAGTCGCGAATCGATTCTCAGGATCGAACTCCAGGCGCTGCCGTTGCCCCACTCCGCCGGACTCGCCCTGGTCGTCCTCCGGGACGTCACCGAGGCCCGGCGCACCGCCGAGGCCCTGAGGGAAGGCGAGGCCCGCCTGCGCCAGATCATCGACCTCGTGCCGGTGGCCATCTTCGCCAAGGATGCGGAAGGCCGTTTCCTGCTCGCGAACGCCACCATGGCACGCCGCTACGGGAAGGCCCCGTCGGAACTCGTCGGCACCACCCAACGGGAACAGACGGCGGTGCCCGACGAGGCGGAGCGCTTCCTGGCCATCGACCGCGAGGTCATCACCAGCGGCCAGCCGATCTTCATCCCCGCCCAGCGGTTCACCGACAGGAAGGGCGCGGTCCGGACCGTCCAGACGACGAAGATCCCCTATGCCATCCCGGGCACCGGCGGCACGGGCGTGCTGGGCTGCTCGGTGGACATCACGGACCTCTTCGCGGCGGAGCAGCGGGTCTGGGAGCTGAACCGGGACCTGGAGAAGCGGATCCGGGAGCGGACCGCGGAACTGGAGGCGGCCAACCGCGAGCTGGAGGCGTTCTCCTACTCCGTCTCGCACGACCTCCGCGCACCGCTGCGGGCCATCGACGGATTCTCCCTCGCGGTCCTGGAGGACCACGGCACGGCGCTGCCGCCCGAGGGACGCCGCCAGCTGGGAATCGTCCGGGAGGGCGCGCAGCGGATGGGCGCCCTGATCGACGACCTGTTGGCCTTCTCGAGGCTGAACCGGGTGCCGCTGGCGCGGCGTCCCGTGGCGATGCGTTCGCTGGTCGACAAGGCCGTCGCCGAGCTCGCACCCGCACGGGCCGGCAGGAACGTCGAGTTCACGGTCCACGACCTGCCGGATGCCGACGGCGATCCGTCCCTCCTGCTCCAGGTCTGGGTCAACCTCGTCTCCAACGCCCAGAAATACTCGCGTCTCCGCGATCCGGCGCGGATCGGGATCGGCTCGGAATCCGGGCCCGACGGAGCGGTCTATTGGATCCGCGACAACGGCGCGGGCTTCGACATGCGCTACGCGTCGAAGCTCTTCGGCGTCTTCCAGAGGCTCCACCGATCGGAGGACTACGAGGGCACCGGCGTGGGTCTCGCCATCGTCCAACGCATCGTCCACCGGCATGGCGGCTGGATCTCCGCGGAATCTTCGGTCGACCACGGTGCCATCTTCCGGTTCAGTCTCGGAAAGCCCACCGCGACATGAACGCCCACGCCGTCGAGATCCTCCTCGTGGAGGACAATCCGGAGGACCTCGAACTCACCCTCCGGGCGTTCCGGAAGTCCAACCTCGCCAACCGCATCGAGGTCGCCAGGGACGGTGCCGAGGCCCTGGATATCCTCTTCTGCGAAGGCACCCACTCCGGAAGGCGCGTCGGGGACGGCCCGCGGTTCATCCTGCTGGACCTCAAGCTTCCCAAGGTCGACGGACTCGAGGTGCTCCAGCGCGTGAAGTCCGACCCGCGGACCCGCGACATCCCGGTGGTGATCCTCACCTCCTCGCGCGAACAGCGGGACCTCGTGGAAAGCTACCGGCTGGGGGTCAACAGCTACATCCTCAAGCCGGTGAACTTCGAGGGGTTCGTGGCCGCGGTGGAGCAGCTCGGGCTCTACTGGCTGCTGTTGAACCAGTCTCCGGAACCCTGACCCATGCCCGATCCGATCCGAGTGCTGATCGTGGAGGACAACCCGCTCGACGCGGAACTGGTCCTCCTGGAACTGCGGTCGGCAGGCTTCGCGCCGGACTGGTCCCGGGTCGACAACGAACCGGACTTCCTCTCGGCGCTCGCCCAGGGACCGGACCTCATCCTGTCGGACTACGTCATGCCGCAGTTCGACGGCCTGCGCGCGCTCAGGCTCGCCCGCGGACGGGGCATCTCCATCCCGTTCATCATCGTCTCCGGCAGCATCGGCGAGGAGACCGCGGTGGCCGCGATGAAGGAAGGGGCCACGGACTACCTGCTCAAGGACCGGATGATGCGTCTGGGGCCGTCGGTGCGCCAGGTGATGGAATCGGTCCGGCTGGCCCGCGAACGGCGCGACGCCGACGCGGCCCTCCAGGCCAGCGAGAACCGCTTCCGAAGCGTCGTCGAGACCCTTCCGGACGTCATCTGGTCCGCCACGCCGGACGCCCGCCGGCGCACGCTGCTCAGCCCGGCGTTCGAGAACGTCTGGGGACGCGAACGCGCCGGGTTCCTTGGCGACGGCGACCCCGGCCTTCTCCAGACCGTGTGCGAGGAGGACCGTACGGTGTTCCTCGACGCGGTCGCCGAACAGGCCGCCGGACGCCGCACCGCCGTCGAGTACCGCATCGTCCGCCCCGACGGCTCGGTCCGGTGGATCTGGGAACAGGCGTTCCCCGTGCACGACGCCGAGGGGCGCCTGGTTTCGGTCAACGGCATCGCCTCCGACATCACGGACCGGAAGAACACGGAGCGCGAACTCCGCCTTCGGACCGCGTTCTTCGAAAGCCAGGTCGATTCCTCGCCGGACGGCATCCTGGTGGTCGACACGCACGGACGGAAGATCCTCCAGAACCGCCGTCTTGCGGCGATCTTCGGGATCCCCAAGGAGGTGGCCGAGGACGTCGACGACGGCCGCCAGCTCCGGGAGGTCACTTCCCGGGTCCGGGATCCCGTCGCCTTCGCCGAGAGGGTCGCATGGTACTACGGGAACCCGGATGCGATCGGACGCGAGGAGATCGAACTCGTGGACGGCACCATCGTGGACCGCTACACGGCGCCGGTGCGGGATCGCCACGGCGGGCATTACGGCCGGATCTGGCACTTCCGGGACGTCACGGAACGTCACCGCCTGGAACAGCGTCTGCGGCAGTCCCAGAAGATGGAGGCCATCGGCCAGCTCTCCGCCGGGGTGGCCCACGACTTCAACAACCTCCTCACGATCATCACCAGCAGCGCCTCGCTGCTCAAGCTGACGCTCGGCCGCGATCTGTCCGCGTCGGAACTGCTGGATGCGATCCTGGAAGCCGCCGGCAGGGCTTCGGGACTCACCCGGCAGCTGCTCCTCTTCAGCCGGCGCCAGGCGATGCAGGCCGTCGACCTGGACCTGGAGGACGTCGTGGCGACGATGACCCGGATGCTGCAACGGCTGCTCGGGGAGGAAATCGCCCTGGTCGGCGAATCCGGACCGGGGCCGGCCTTGGTCCGGGCGGACGCCGGGATGATCGAGCAGGTCCTGCTGAACCTGGCGGTGAACGCCCGCGATGCGATGCCCCGGGGCGGCCGTCTCACCCTGCGCACCTGGCGGAGATCCGGCCCCACCCCCGGCGAGGACCCTTGCTTGGCCGACGTCCCGGAGGGCCCGTGGGTCTGCCTGAGCGTCGCCGACACGGGATGCGGCATCCCTGCAGCGAACCTGCCCCGGCTCTTCGAACCCTTTTTCACCACCAAGGAGGTCGGCAAGGGCACGGGCCTCGGCCTGGCCACCGTGTACGGGATCCTCCAGCAGCATGGAGGATGGATCCGCGTCACGAGCAGCCCCGGCAGTGGCAGCACGTTCCACATCGGTCTTCCCGCCACGGAGGGTCCGGCGGAACCACCGGCGCCGTCCCGCTCCCGGGGCGTGCTCCTGAAGGGAACCGGCACCCTGCTCGTCGTCGAGGACGAGGCCCCGCTGCGCCGGATCGTCGAGGGAGCCCTCCGGCGCTGCGGCTACACCGTCCTCGTGGCCGGCTCGGGCCGCGAGGCGCTCGGGATCTGGGAACGCCATCGCGACGAGATCGACCTCGTCCTCACCGACATGGTCATGCCGGAAGGCATGTCCGGCGGCGAACTCGTCGACCGCCTGCGGACCGAGAAGCCCGACCTCGCGGCCATCTTCACCAGCGGATACAGCCCGGAGGTCGTGGGTGGCTCCGGCCGCTTCCGGGAGGGGATCGACTTCCTCCAGAAGCCCTTCGACATCGACTCCCTCAGCCGGTTGGTTTCCCTCCGGCTACGCGAACGTTGAACCCGATCCCACGCGACCCGAAGAATCCGGCCCTCAAGTCCCGGGACGGGAAGTCGATGTCCGAAGTGGTGTCACCGGTGACTCCAGGCGAGGTCCACGGGGGGAAGGACGCGCGGCCCCATGGCCGCGCGGCCCTGTTCGTCCTGTTGCCCACCCTTCTCCTGCTCGGGGGCATCTTCGTCGCCCTCACCCAGGCGAAAACCGAATCGTCCCGCGTCCTCCTGGACAACCTCCACTGGACCGTCGCCTACACCGCGGCGGCGGTGCTGGGCTGGATCGGATGGAACCGGTCGGCCCCCGCGGACCGGCAGGCCCGCTTCTGGTTCAGCACCGCGCTCTCCACCTACGCCGCGGGCCAGTGGGTCTGGAACCTCCAGATCGCGATCGATTGGAAGGAATTCCCGGGGCCGTCCGACTTCCTCTACCTGACACTCGGACCCCTCCTGCTTTTCGGTGTCGTGCTCACGCTCCGTCAGAAGGTGCCGCCGAACCGGTTCCGCACCGCGCTCCTCGACATCGGGACCCTTTCCTCCGCGATGGTGGTGCTGGCCCTCGCGC
>CAIYXO010000800.1 GCA_903930165.1 uncultured Verrucomicrobiota bacterium
ATTGTCGCCGAAAAGTCCAGTGCCATCTCCGACCCACCCTTCAGCCCTTCAGCCCTTCAACCTTTCAACCTTTCAACCTTTCAACCTTCCCCCCCCTCTCTACCCCAAACCGGTGGAGGACGTTCCGCACCAGCGTCTGGAGGCGGGGGTCCGCATGGACGGCCCAGCCGCTGGCGATGCAGCCGGCGTTGAAGACCTGGCCTCCCTCGGGGCGCGGCCACCAGATCATCTCGCCGCCTTGGTCGCTCTTCGGCCGAATCGGGCGGAAGTAGAAGTCGAAGGCGGCTCCGCCTTCCTTCCAGGGCAGGATCCCGTTGGCCAGCGGCTCGATGCCCGCCGGGTCCGGCGGCACCGAGGCGCCGGGGGGATTCGGCATTTCCTGGAGGGCGGCGAGGGTCGACAGGCGGATGTCCATCTCGTGGCCGTTCGCCAGGGTGGTGCCGTCGGGAAGGGAGCCGAAGCGGTCGCCGTCGCGCAGGCCGGTGTCCTCGGGGTTCCTGTAGATCGGATGTCCGGTGTGGGTTGCGACGTAGGGTCCGAAGTTCCTGGGATTCCCCTGGTTGTTCCAACCCAGCGTCTCGAGGCCGGTGTAGCGCCAACCCGGATGCCCGCATTCCCGCAGCATGCCGCCGCGCAGGAGGTCGTGGCTGTGCCAGGCCTCGCCACGCTCGTGGGGCAGCATCTGCTCGCCCGGCGCGTCGACCTTGCGGCATTCGAGGACCGATCCGTCGCCGCTGAAGCTCACCCGCCAGAACAGCGAGTTGCCGGAGAACACCGCGAGGTTGCCGCCCCCGACGAGATAGCGGTCCAGGCCGGCCAGCATCGGCAGGGACCAGTATTCGCTGTGGCCGTTCAGGATCACCGCCTTGTAGCCGCGCAGTTGACCGGGATCGCGATGGAGGTCGTCGTCGGCGATCATGTCGAACCGGTATCCCTCCTTCTCCAGCCACACGTGCAGGAAGCGCTCCGCCCGCATCAGGTGGCTGTAGCGGGTCGGTCCGCCGTAGAGCACGTACGGGGAGGCCACCGGGAACGGCATCCGCAGGCCGACCTGGTACGTTCCTTGGCCGCCGGCGTGGCGGCGGTAGAAGCAGAAGGCAGGAGGCGAACCCGCGGCGTCGGGAAGGCCGTCCGTGCCGACCACGGCATGGAGCGAATCCGGCCAGACGCCGAACGGGGAGCCGTTGTAGGCGCGCCAGGTGTTGGTGGAACACACAACCAGCAGCGGCGCCTTCGCCGCGCGTCGCGCCTTCCGCACGACGAAGGTGATGTCGTACTGCCGCGGCTTTCCGTCCCGCTCGAAGCGCAGCCGAAGGACGTGGATCCCGGAACGCGCCTCCCTGGGCGCCCGCCAGCGCAGCGTCTCCTCCCACCGGCAGTCGTACAGGTCGTCCGAGGCGAGACGCAGCGAATGGCCGCGGTCCGCTGTGGCGAAGAGGGCGCCTTCGCCGAAGCGCGGGACGTCCCTGTGGAAGGAAGGTCCGCCGATCATCCAGGTGCCGTGGTTGACCACGGTTCCATGACGGCCGTGCGACGAGGCGTCGGCGATGCGCGAGCCACGTTCCTCGACGAAGGACCAGGAACCCAGCAGGGACGACCCGGACGGCGCGGTGCGTCCCCCGTCGGCGTGGCGTGCTCGGATCTCGTCGTCGGACAGCGCCCGGCCATGGATGCCGCATTGGGCGAGGTCGCCGTCGAGGAATCGGAGGGCGCGTCCGAGGTCGCCCATGGCCCCGAGCCGCAGCGGATGTTCCCCGGGCCGCAGCGGACCCGTGAACTCCCAACGGGCGATCCGCAGTCCGTCCACCCACACCTCCTTGTGTCGGCCGTCCCAACGCCCGACCACGTGGTGCCATGCCGCCTTCCGGACCACGCCGGTAGACGTCCGGTGGACCACGGCATCGTCGGGACCGACCCCGTTCCCGAGGAAGAATCCGATGTAGCCGTCCTTTCCGACGCCGAGGGCGAAGCCGTCGTCGCTCTGCTTGTCCTCCTGGGTGACCAGCCCCGCCAATCGGTCGAGGGACCACGGCCGCACCCAGCACTCGAGGGTGAGAGCCCCCGGGGAACCAGGGATCGGCCTGCCGACATGGACGTAGCTTCCCGGATGGATGGGCTGGATGCGGGCGTGAAGGCGTCCCAGTTCGGCGACGACCTCGTCGCCGGCCGGGTCGTCGATCCGTTGTCCGAGGCGGACGACCGCGGCCTCCACCGGGACGTCGGTCGAGAGGTGGAAGGCGATCTCCTCGCCGGCGGCCACGCTGTGGGAGTCCGCATAGCCGTGCACTCCGGCGACGGCGAGCGGCGTGTGTGGAGGCAGTGCGGCCGGTGCCGGGGTGGCGGCGAGCACGCGGGGCAGGGCGTGGAGCGAGACCACTCCGGCCGAGGTGGCCTTGAGGAAGGATCGACGGGAAGAGCCGGGCATGGGAGTGCCCCGTTTATCGTCCGGCGGAGTCGCGCCGGCGAGCGCGATTCCGGGTCCGCGTTCCGCTTCTCAGGCACAACGTTCCAGTCGGAGGAAAGACCGGACTCACGCGAATGCGCCAAGACGTGATACGGGGCGCCGGATCCGGAACCGAGGACGGGATCTCGTTGGGGTTCGCGGGTCTGCCTCTTGAGTCGGGCCGTTTTCGCCCGCCTCCAGGGCGGTTTTGCGGCTTGGCGAGCCGATCCCTTCGGCTTCGGTCCGCATAGTTCTGACGGTCCTTCCTCCTTCGCTTGTCGGTGACGCCCTGCTGTGGTTGCCTTCAGGGGTGTTCCGGTTTCGTCGTTTCGTCTCCGCCTGGGCCGTCCTCGGCCTGGCCTTGACGTTTTCCGGTTGCGTCACCGAACCGATCACCGGCCGTCGCCAGTTCATCGCCACGGGTGCCGGGGAGGAAACCGCGCTGGGCCTGGGCGAGTTCGAGAAGATGAAGAAGGAGGTCCCGGTGAGCCGGGACGCCGCCAAGTCGGCCATGGTCGTGCGGGTCGGACGCCGCATCGCCGAGGTTTCGGGCATGGAGGGGGCCCAATGGGAATTCGTGCTCTTCGACAGCCCGCAGGCGAACGCGTTCTGTCTCCCCGGCGGGAAGGTCGGCGTCTTCGCCGGCATCCTCCAGATCACCCGCGACGAGGCGGGGCTGGCCACGGTCCTCGGGCATGAGGTGGCCCATGCGTTGGCGCGTCATGGCGGGGAACGCATGACCACCGCCATGGGGCTCCAGCTCCTGGGGACCGCCGGCGACGCCGCGGCGAGGGACTCCAAGTACCACGCCCTCTACCAGCAGCTCTACGCACCGGCCTCGCAGGTGGCGGTGGCCCTGCCGCACAACCGCAGGCAGGAAAGCTCGGCCGACGAGATCGGCCTGGTCCTGATGGCGAAGGCCGGCTACGAGCCCGGCGAGGCGGTCGGTTTCTGGCGGCGATTCGCCGAGTACAATTCGACGCAGGGCCAGCAGACGCCGTGGTTCCTGCGCACCCATCCCCTCGACGGGGACCGCATTTCCCGCATCGAAAGCCTGCTTCCCAAGGCCCGGGCCGAGTTCCGCCCGGCCAAACGTTGATTCCGCATGAAGTCCAACATCCTGTTCCAGCGCCTCCTGATCGTCCTCGTCGCCGCCCTGGCCTTCTCCGGCTGCCGCACCAAGAAGGCCGCCGTCACGGGAGCCGCGGATGCGAGTCAGGAGATCGCGACCACCACCGGTCTGCCCTACTGGCCGCCGGGGCCGGTCTACCTGGTGGATCCCCCCGCCGGATTCCACAACGAGTCCCTGCTGCCGCCGCTCAAGGACGTGCCGC
>CAIYXO010000801.1 GCA_903930165.1 uncultured Verrucomicrobiota bacterium
CTCCGCCGCCACCTGGGCCGCGGTCTTCTCGTCCTTGTCGGCGCCGTGCCAGAGAGGGCCGCGGTTGCCGCCGATGTGCCAGACGTTGAGGACCTCGCCGATGACGCCCTTGGAGACGATCTCGTACGACTTCCGATGGGAGCCGACCCACTGGAGCGGCCAGTTGATCATCAGGGTCTGGTCCCTGCCCATGGCCGCGGCCATGGCGTCGGCCTCCTTGAGCGAGGCGGCATAGGGCTTCTCGACCATGATGTGCGGGCCGTAGGGGGCCACCTTCTTGACCCACTCGCCGTGCTTGGAGGCCGCGGGACAGAGGATGACGACGTCGGGCTGCGTCTTCTCGAGGCACTCCCGGTAGTCGGTGAAGACCTGGTCGCGGGAGACGAGGCCCTTCTTGACCGCCTCCTCCATCCGCGCGGGCTGCTCGTCGGAGATGCCGACGATCTCGGCGTTCGGGTGCTCGTGGGTGTACCGGAGCAGGTCGCCCATGTGGAAATGGTCGAAGTTGATTCCGGCGATTTTCCAGGTGCGCTTTTTCATGGAGATGTCGGCGGGAATCGTGGGGGGAAGGCCCGGATGGGCGAAGCGGAAAATGGTCCTCCGGCGGGTGGGATTCCGGGATCGGGCTTCAAGCCGACGACGACGCACTTCACGTCAGCGAGTGGAACTCCCGGTCCATTCCATGGCCGTCGGCCGGATTCCCGGTTCGCGTTCGGCGGCTACTTCCACTCCTCGTCCAAACGGGTCACGACCCGGGGACGCCGATCCCACCAGCACAACGCAAACAAACCGAACGAGACCGCGATGAACTTCCAGGGCATGGAACGGTCGCCGGGACGCACCGACACGGGATCCAGGACCGCATCGGACGGGTTGGCGGGGTTGTAGTGGACGGCAACCGGCTTTCCCTCGGGAAATCGACGCGCCAGCGACTCTTCCTGTTCTCCCACGCGGAAATTCCCCGGGGTGACATAGCTGCCCTCGTAGCTGCGGCCTTCGACCTCGAAGCGGTAGAGCAGGTCCAGGTACCGGTTGTTCTCGAAACGGATTCCCACACCGGAGCCGCGCCGGGTCGAATTCCAGTCGTGTCCGGAGGTTCCCACCGGCGGCGTCCGCATCACCGACCGGACCACGCGTCCGGTGACCACGGGCCATCGTGCGGTCGAGGTCGAAAGCTCCATCGCCCGATCCAGCTTCCGCGAGACGACACCGGCCACGACCAGGCAGACGAGGCCGGCCAGCGGCCACACGACGGGGGCGGCCAGCGAGGATCTTCCCTGTCGGCGTCGCCACCAGGACCAGACGAAGAGGCCGACCAGCGCGACCGTTGCGACCAGCAGTCCGGGCACGTTCCTTGTCGGGGCGTCCTGGGTGATGAGTTGGTTCATGGTGGACGTGAGGAGCTTTTCCGGGCCCAGGAATCCTGCCCATCGGAAATCCCGGCGCCAGTTTCCGAATCCCGGGGAGGTCCATGACGTCTTCCTGTCCACGCCCGAAATGGCGCGAGCGGTCGCTTGCGTCGTGGGGGCCTGCAAATATCCTCCAGCACTTTATGCGTTTCCCGAGCGTTCTCCATGCGCGTGCCGCCCTGTGCGCGGCCGTCTGGCTTGCCCTGTCCGGTTCCGTCTCCGCGCAGCACAAACTGGGACCCGCCCAGACCTCGTTCGAGAACCCGAAGATCGCCGCCGCCTCGGACGAGGCCCAGAAGGCGATCCGCCGCTTCACCTACCCCTCCGGATGGAAGGCCGAGCTCTGGGCCGCGGAACCCGACGTGGCCCATGGCGTGGCCCTGCACGTGGCCGACGACGGCCGCGTGTTCGTGGCCGAGAGCTTCCGCGCCTGGCGCGGCGTCCCCGACATCCGCGGCATCATGTCGTGGCTCGACGAGGACCTGGCCTGCCGCTCGGTGGACGACCGTCTCGCGATGATGCAGCGGCACCTGAAGCCGGAGGAGATGGCGGGCTACTACCGCAACACCGAGCGGGTGCGCCTCCTGCGCGACACCAAGGGTGCCGGCAAGGCGGACGTGTCCACGGTGTTCGCCGAGAACTTCGCCACCCCGCTGGACGGCGTGGCGTCGGGCGTCTTCGCCCGGGGCAAGGACGTCTTCTTCGCCAACATCCCCAACGTCTGGAACCTGCGCGACCAGGACGGCGACGGGATCGCCGACCAGCGTCGCAGCATCAGCTACGGCCATGGCATCCGCGTCGGCTTCCTCGGGCACGACCTGCACGGGCTCGTGTTCGGGCCGGACGGCAAGCTGTACTTCTCGATCGGCGACCGCGCCTCGATGCTGAAGACGGAAGGCGGACACGTGGTGGGAACGCCCGATGCCGGAGCGGTCTTCCGCTGCGAACCGGACGGCACGGGCATTGAGATGGTCTACATGGGCCTTCGGAACCCGCAGGACCTCGTGTTCGACGAGTGGGGCGACCTCTTCACCGGCGACAACAACTCCGACGGCGGCGACCAGGCGCGTTGGACCTGGCTGGTGGAAGGCGGCGACAGCGGCTGGCGCATCGGCTGGCAGTTCCTCGAGTCCGGCAACGCCCCGAATCCGCGCGGACCGTGGAACTCGGAGAAGATGTGGCATCCGCAGAACGACGCGCAGCCCGCCTGGGTCACGCCGCCGATCAAGAACATCACCTCCGGTCCCTCCGGCGTGAGCTACTACGAGGGCACGGGTGCGGGACCCGAATGGAACGGCACGTTCACGCTGTGCGACTTCCGCGGCAGCTCGAGCGGTTCCGGCATCGTGAAGTTCCAGCTGAAGCCCAAGGGCGCCGGCTTCGAGATCGTCAACGACGAGAAGTTCATCTGGTCGGTCAACGCCACCGACGGCCACTGGGGTCCGGACGGGTCGTTCTGGCTCCTGGACTGGTTCGACGGCTGGGAGCCGGTCGGCAAGGGACGCATCTACCGCTTCAGCGACCCGAAGCACTCCGGGGCGCCGGTCGTCGCCGAGACCCGCGACATCCTGTCGAAGGGCTTCTCCGGACGGTCCGCCTCGGAGCTCTCGCGTCTGCTGGCGCATCCGAACTTCCGGGTCCGCCAGGGCGCGCAGTTCGAGCTGGCCGGACGCGGCGACGACAAGTCGCTGTTGAAGGCGGCCATTTCCGGCAAGACGACGCAGGCCCGGCTCCATGGCGTCTGGGGCGCCGGCCAGGCCGCGCGCGCCGCGCGGAACACCACCGTGCCGGGCGCGAAGGTCGACACGCTCGAACGCCTGATCCCGCTGCTTGCGGACTCCGAGCCGCGCGTCCGCGCCAACGCCGCACGCGTGCTCGGCGACGCCCGTTATGGCCGCGCCTACGAGTCCCTGGTCCGCCTCACCACCGATTCCGATCAGCACACCCGCGCGCTCGGCACGATCGCCCTCTCCAAGCTGGGTCGCCGCGAGTCGATCCCGGCCGTCTTCGCGATGCTGGAGGCCAACGCCGACAAGGATCCCTACCTGCGCCATGCGGGTGTCGTCGCGCTCGTCGGTGCTAACGACATCGACGCCCTGATCAACAACGCGAAGCACCCCTCGGAGTCGGTCCGCCTGGGAATCGTCCTCGCCCTGCGCAAGCTGGAGCGGAACGAGATCGCGCTGTTCCTGCACGACGCCTCCCCGAAGGTGGTCACCGAGGCCGCACGGTCGATCAACGACCAGCCGATCCCAGGCGCCATGGAGGCCCTGGCGAAGCTGATCTCCGAGCCGCTCGCCGACCATCCGCCGCTGTCGCGCCGCGTGGTCAACGCCAACTACCGGTTTGGCACGGACGGAACCGCGGTGGCGCTGGCGAAGTATGCCGCGGCGGACGGCGGCCCCGAGGCGCTGCGCGCCGAGGCCATCGACGCCCTTTCACTCTGGCCCACCAACCCGGGACGCGACCGGATCACCGGGCTCTGGCGCCCGACGGCGTTCGCGCGGGATTCCAAGACCCCGGCCGACGCCCTGCGACCCAACGCGGCCAAGCTGGTGGCGTCGGCGCCCAACAAGGTCCGCGCCGCCGCGGCCCGCGCCGCGGGAACCCTGAAGATCGCCGAGGCCGCCCCGGCCCTGGCCCAGGTGGTCCGCGGGGGTGAGGCCGACGCCGCCACCCGCTCGGAAGCGCTTCGTGCGCTGGCCGCGCTGCAGGCGCCCGAATACGCGGACGCCCTCGCCGCCGCGGCGAAGGATTCCGACGACAAGGTCCGCAGCCTGGCGACCAAACTCGCGGTGGAGCAGCCGCCCGCCGCCCGCGCCTCGGCCCAGTCGGCGGCTGGCGCCTCCGGACTCGGTTCGCTGGAGCAGGCGCTCGCCTCGGGCACGCTGACCGAGAAGCAGGCCGCGTTCGCCACGCTGGGAACCCTTCCGGGCACCCAGGCCGACGGCGTTCTCACCCGCTGGATGGAACAGCTGCTCGCCGGCAAGGTCGCCGCGGAACTCCAGCTCGACGTGCTCGACGCCGCCGCCAAGCGCGACGCGCTGAAGCCGTTGGTCGCGAAGTTCGAGGCCTCCCTCGACGCCAAGGATCCCATCGCCAAGTGGAAGGTCAGCCTCACCGGCGGCAACGTCGAGGAGGGGCGCAAGGTCTTCCACGAGCGCGCCGAGGTCAGCTGCGTCCGCTGCCACAAGATCCAGGGCGAAGGCGGCGAAGTCGGGCCAGACCTGACCGGTCTCGCCGCACGCAACGGACGCGCCTACGTCCTCACCGCCATCGTCCATCCCAACGCGACGATCGCCCAGGGATACGAGAACGTCCTGGTCAACCTGAAGAACGGCCAGTCCTACGCCGGCGTGATCAAGTCGGAGACCGCGGAGGAGCTGCTGCTGAACTCGCCCGAGGACGGCCTGGTGAAGGTCAAGGCCGCCGACATCCAGAGCCGGGAGAAGGGCCTCTCCGGAATGCCCGAGGGCTTCGGGGACCTGCTCACCAAGCAGGATCTCCGCAACCTGATCGAGTATCTGGCGACGCAGAAGTGAAGCGGGATGCGTCCGCACAACTTGAAGCGCATGGGGCCGGGATCCAAGGATCCGGCCCCGTCAGGCTCCGGAAAAACGGCATCGCAAGCCGATTTCCGAACGCTAGGTTCCCCACATGGACAACGTCATCACGATCGACCCTGAGGTCTGCAATGGAAGGCCGACGGTTCGGGGCAAACGGATCGCCGTCCAAAGCGTCTTGGAGTTCCTCGCCGCCGGCGACTCGGTGGACGACGTGCTCCAGGCTTTTCCCGTCCTGACGCGGGACGACGTCCAAGCCTGTCTGGACTTCGCTTCCCGCCTCATGGCCCGGAACTACACGGTGGTCCAGACAGCCTGAGAACCATGCCGGCCCGCTTCCTGATCGACGTCACCCCCCCCGAGACATCGCGTTCTGGAACGGCCCCGAATTCGTCCACCAGTCGGACATCGACCCGGTTCGAACCGACCGCGAGATCTGGATGGATGCCAGGGACCGGGGACTTGTGGTGGTGACCAAGGATGCCGACTTCTCCCAACGGGTGCTGGTTCAGGGGCCGCCGCCGTCCGTCATCCATGTTCGCGTCGGCAACATGCGCCTGAGGGAACTTCGAGCCTTGTTGGCGGTCTCCTGGCAAAAGGCGGTGCAGCTTTCTGAAACCCATTGCCTTGTGCAGGTATTCAAAGACCGAATCGAGGCCGTCCGCTGACACACCATGCTCCCCGCCGACTACATCAAGCGCCTCCGGCAGGTGGAGGTCCGCGCCCGGCTCGTCAGCGAGCAGTTGATGGGCGGCCGGATGGCCAGCGTCTTCAAGGGTCGCGGGATGGACTTCGCCGACGTCCGGGAGTACGTGCCCGGCGACGACGTGCGCCGCATCGACTGGAACGTGACCGCCCGTCTTCGGAAGCCCTTCATCAAGCGTCATGTGGAGGAGCGGGAGTTGGTGGTGATGCTGCTGGTGGACCTCTCCGCCAGCAGCCACTTCGGCACCGCGGTTGGCGACACTGCAGCGGAGACGATGCGGGAACAGGCCGCCATCCTCGCCGGTGCGCTGGCCTTCAGCGCGGTGCGCGACGGCGACCGGGTCGGGGCCATCCTCTTCACCGACCGCGTCGAGCGCTACGTGCCGCCGCGCAAGACACGTTCCCACGTGACGCGCCTGCTCCACGAACTGCTGTCCGTGGTCCCCACCGGCCGCGGCACCTCGCTGACCGCCGGCCTGAACTTCCTGAACAACCTCTACCGCCGGCCGACGCTGTCGTTCGTGCTCTCTGACTTCCACGATCCGGACACGGAAGCGTGGACCCGGGCGGTGAAGTCGACCAACCGCCGGCACGAGCTGATGGCGCTGCGGATGTCGGACCGGCGCGAGCTGGAACTGCCCGATGTAGGCTGGGCGCTGCTGCAGGATGCCGAGACGGGCGAGGTGATCGAGGTGGACACCTCGGATCCGGCGGTCCGCGAGGGTTGGGCCAAACAGGCGGCCGGTCGCGCCGACGAACTGGTGGCCACCTTCCGCTCCGGCCGCGTGCCGGAGCTGGTGATCCGGACCGACCAACCGTGGGCCCAGCGGCTCCAACGGTTCCTGGACGGGGCCGCAAGACGGAGGATCGCGTGAACGCCGGATCCCGGGCTCCGGTCCATGCGGACGCCTTCGGCAACCCGACGGGCAACCGATGACGCCGCAGAACCTTGTCGAGGACCTCACGCTGGTACCGCTCCCCCAGTGGTGGGAGAACCCGTGGTTCCTCCTCGGCGTTCCCGCGCTGGCCGGTGTCCTCCTCTATCTCGCGACACGCTGGTGGATGTCGCGGCGCCCGCCTTCACCGGCACCGGTCGAGGTGGCGGGTCCGCCGGTTCACGACGAGTACCTCAGGCTTCTCCGGGAACTCCGCACCAGGGCGGCCTCGATGGAGGCCTACCCGCTCGCGATCGAGGTCAGCGACCTCCTCCGCGCGTACCTGGAGGCCCAGTACCGCTTCGGGATCCGGTACCAGACCACCCGCGAGTTCCTCGGCTCGGTGGCCGCCGACAGCCGGTTCAATCCGGTCCACCGCGGCACCCTGGCGGGGTTCCTCGGCCTGTGTGACGCGGTGAAGTTCGCCCGGCAGGACGTGGAGGCGGACCGGAAATCCGCCCTGGTCGAGACCGCGGAAAGGTTCGTGGCGGAATGTGCCGGCGCGCAGGCGCCGGGGAAGGCGACGGCTTGAACGACCTCGCCCAGACCGAATTCCTGCATCCGTGGTTCCTCCTGGGACTCCTGGTGCTCCCGCTGCTGGCCTGGTGGCGGCGTCCGCGGGGACCGGCCCCCTCCATCGTGGTGCCCACGCTGGCCGGCCGCGCCCATCTCGGACGTCCCGTCCGACGCCACCGGGGTCGGGTCGGATGGTGGTGGCCGCTGCTGCCGATCGCACTGCTGGTCGTCGCGCTGGCCCGGCCACGGATGCCCCGCGGCGACACGCCGGATCCCAGCAAGGGCATCGACATCATGCTGACCCTCGACTTCAGCCGCTCGATGGCGGAGACGGACTTCCGCCTGGACCGCAAACGGGTCACCCGCCGGCTGGCGCTGGAGACGGTGACCGAGAAGTTCATCGAGGGACGCCCCAACGACCGCATCGGCATCGTCTGCTTCGCCCGGACGCCGTTCCTCGTCAGCCCGCTGACCCTCGACCACAAGTGGGCGGTCGCCTCGATGAGGCAGACGGACCTGGCCACCGGCACGGGAATCGGATGGGCGGTGATGGCGGCGGGGAACTTCCTGCGGCGCGACAGCGAACGCAGCAGGGTGGTGATCCTGATCACCGACGGCGACAACTCGTCGGGCCCCAAGGCCTCCGAGGTCGTCTCGCAGCTGGTGGCCGACCGGGTGAAGCTCTATTCGGTCCTGATCGGGCCCGAGATGGTCACGCCGACCGCGGCGGCGTCCCACGACCTCAACAAGGCGGCGCGGGTCACCGGCGGCCAGTTCTTCCAGGCCAACGACACGCGGGCGCTCCAGGGCATCTACAACCTCATCGACCGCATCGAGAAGCGGGAGCTGATCCAGAAGCGCTTCGTGCTCTGGCGGGAGCTGTTCCCCTGGCCCTTGGCGGCCGGGGCCCTGCTCTGGCTGGCGGGCAGGCTCTTCGCGGACGCGGGAAGGAGGATCCCTTGAGATTCGCACAGCCGGAACTGCTCTGGACGCTGCCCGCCGCGCTGCTGCTGTTCGGGATCGCCGGATGGATCTCACGACGGCGCAGAAGGGCCGCCATGGCGGAGTTCGCCGGCAGCCCCGGCCGCGCCTGGGCAGAGGACGGCGCGGACCGGACCCGCCGCCGACTGGACACGGTCCTCTTCGTGGTCGCGGCCGCCGGTCTCGGCCTCGCCGCGGCACGCCCCCTGGTCTTCCAGGCGGCGACCCAATCCGAGCTGCGGGGTGTCCCCTACATCCTCGCCCTGGACCTTTCGCGTTCGATGCTCACCCCCGATGTCCGCCCCAACCGTTGGACCGCGGCGACCAACGCGATCGCCGGGTTCCTGGAGGAGGCCGGTGGCGACCGGGTGGGCCTGGTGACCTTCTCCGGGGTCGCCTACCTGAACGCGCCGCTCTCCTTCGACACGCGGGCGATCCAGACCATCCTGCGCTACACCTCGCCCCTGAGCGTGGACATGGACGGCGAGACCGCCGGCTCCGACCTTGGGGCGGCCATCGAGAAGGCGGGACGCTACTTCGTGACCAACTCGATCCAGCCCCGGGTCGTGGTGCTGGTCACCGACGGCGAGGACTCGGGCACGGCCCTGCTCGAGGTCGGAAGGCGCTGGGCCCGGCAGGGCGTGAAGGTCTGCGCCATCGGCGTCGGGACGCGGGCCGGGGCGAAGGTTCCGCGGATCCAGTACGGCGGCATGGTCTCCGGAGGATCGGCCCAGAACTCCTCCGGCCAGGAGGTCGTCTCGCGGCTCAACGAGGCCAACCTGAAGCGCATCACCGCCCTGACCGGAGGGCGCTACCATCCGTTGGGCGAGCGGGGCGAGGGCTTCCGGAAGCTGCGGGAGGAATTCCTGCGTCCCCTGACGGAAAGCGCGGCGAGGCAGGACCTCCGGAACTACGTCGAGGGTTACCAGTTCCCCCTCGGGGCGGCCATCCTCGCGCTGCTCGCCCGATTCGCGGTCGGCGCCGGAAGGAACCGCCGTCCGGTCACCGCCACTCCGATACGGACCATCGAAACGCCCCGGCCATGAGAAACGAATCCTTCCGGCCCCTCATCCTGGCGGCAGCCCTCGCCTCCGCCGTGACTCCCCAAGCGGTGTTGGCGGAGGCGGAACTCGACATCCCGACCCTGCAGCGGCAGCTGACCAACGGCGCCCCGGCGGCGGTGGCGGACCTGCTGTCGGCGGCGGCCGAGCGGTCGCCGGAGAACGTCGCCTTGCACTACGACCTCGGCGTGGCGGCCTATGCGGCGAAGCGGTGGGAGGACGCGCTGGTGGCGTTCGACAGGGTGGAGGCCTCGGGGCACCGGTCCCTGTCGCCGATGGCGCGGTTCCAGAGGGGCAATTCCGAGTTCCAGCTCGGCGTCGAGGCCCAGGCGTCCAACCTCGACGAGACCATCTCGCGCTGGAAGGCGTCCCTCGAGGCCTTCACGTCGGTGCTGAAGGAGCGTCCCACGGACCAGCGGGCCCGCGGCAACGAGGCGTACGTGCGGGATCGCCTGACGAAGCTCCTGCTGGAGGAGGCCCGGAAGTCGGCCGCCGAGGCCCGCAGGCCGAAGCAGCCGCCGCAGCGGAAGCTGGCCCTGCTGCGGAACGCCTTCGAGAAGTTCAGCGACGCCCGGGAGGTGGCGCCGGACAACGCGGAGGCGAAGACCGGCGAGGAGTCCTTCCGCCAGGAACTGGCCGAGGCCTTGAAACAGGAGGGGATGAAGGACTCCGGAGCGCCGTTGATGCTGCGTCCGAACCGGCGCGAGCCGAGGTTGCCGGACGTGGACACGAGCCGACTGGAGCAGGGTTTGTCGGAGCTGGAGGAGAGCCAGGAGCTGAAGCCGGGCGACCCGGAGACCGCGGCGGCGATCGAGCAGGCCAAGGCCAAGCTGGCCGACGCCAAGGTCCGGCAGGCGGAGACGTTCATGGCGTTGGAGGAGCAGATCCCGATCGCCAAGGAGAAGCTGGCGCTGCTGCGGATGGCGCGCGAACAGGTGGACAAGGCGCTGGACCAGGCCCCGGGTCACGCCGAGGCCAAGGAGCTCGGCGAGGAGATCGACCGCCGGATGGCCCAGGTGCACGAAGACGAGGGGGATGTCCAGGAACAGCAGTCCCAGTTCGGGAACCTCGAGCAGCAGACCATGCAACTGGGCCAGGCGGTGGACCATTTCCAGCAGGCCGGCGAGCTGCGTCC